>NZ_JBBEGC010000009.1:0-148404 GCF_037401995.1 Saccharothrix sp. CCNWYY140 | reverse complement strand
GCCCTTCGGGCAGGCCATACGGGGATGACACAAGCAAGAAGCCCAAGTTGAGTTGTGTCCTCCCCGGCGGACTGCCCGCTCGCCGGCTTCGCCGAAGAACCGGCGCTGCGCGCCGAAGAGCACGCGCTGCGCGCGGTGGGTGGGTGTGGGGGTGTTGGTGCGAAAGGGGTCGGGAGCGTGTGCTCCCGACCCCCTTGGTGTTTCCCCGGCTGCTCAGGACGGCAGGGTCGGCACTGCGCTGAAGATGTTCTCCGGGTCGTACTGTCGTTTGACCGCTAGCAAACGGGAAGCGTTGGGGCCCAACGCTGCCCGTACTCGGTCGGTCTCCTGTGGGCCCAGGAGGTTGGGGTAGCCGCCCGGGAGGGACAGCGGGGCCAACGTCCGGTCCAGTTCCCACGTCCACGCTCGGTGGGGGGTGGCGTCCGCGTCTGCGTCCCACGTGCCGACGATCTCGATCAGGTTGTGGTCCTGGCGGAGGCCGAAGGCTGTTGCCGTGGTGGGGACTCGGGAAGCCGCGCCGTGGAAGTGGTGGACGAAGACGCCCGAGTACGGGGACGTGATGCGGGACGCCGCCGCTACCAAGGCCTCGGCCACCTCGTCGGTCACCTCCGTCACCTGGCGGTTGGCGGCGAGGGTGTGGCGGCCGTCCACTACCACCGCGTCGAGCAGGCCCAGCGCCTCGAACGGGGTCATGGTGCCTAGTTGGGCCGAGATGGGCTTGCCCAGTGCGGCGATGCGTTCCGCGTGAGCCTGTGCACGGCCTGAGCCGCCGCTCCACATCGGGAGCAGGTAGAGCAGGGCCTTGCCGTCGGGGCCGGCGAAGAAGCCGGTCATCACGCTCAGGTCGTCGGGGGCGGCGGCGATCAGCTCGCGGTAGCCCTTGAGGACCTGGGTGCCCTGGTCCAAGCCGAACAGGACCATGCCGGACAGGACGCTGCGCAGTGGGTGCAGGCGGTAGGTGGCGCGGGTGACCACGCCGAAGTTGCCGCCGCCGCCGCGCAGGGCCCAGAACAGTTCCGGGTTTTCCGTGGCGCTTGTGGTGACCTGGCTGCCGTCTGCCAGCACGACCCTGGCCGACAGGAGGTTGTCCGCGGCCATTCCGTGCTTGCCGAGGAGGAGGCCGTAGCCGCCGCCCAGGGTCAGGCCGGTGATGCCGACCGCCTTGACCGTGCCGGTGACGGCGGCCAGGCCGTAGCGGTCCGCTGCCGCGCCCACGATGCCGGCGGTGGTGCCGCCCTGGGCGTCGATGGACAGGGCGTACGGGTCGACCGTGACGGCCCGCAGGAACCGCAGGTCGACCACCACGCCGCCGTCGCGCACGGCGCGGCCTGCCCAGTCGTGGCCGCCGCCGCGCACCGAGATGGGCAGGCCGTGTTCGCGGGCGATGCGGACGGCCAGGGCCACGTCCTGTTCGGTGGCGCAGCGGGCGATCATCGCCGGGGTGAAGTCCGCCGCGCCGTTCCAGACCCGGCGGACGGTGTCGAAGTTCGGGTCCGAGGCGACCAGCACGTCGCCGATCAGCGCCGCGCGCAGTTCGCTCAACGCCGCCGCGGTCCGCGCGGACAGCGAAGTCGTCATCGTCATGCGTGTAGTCCCACCTTTCCTGTTCTCAGACACCCCGCGCCAGGCGGCGCAGGTCTACCGACTCGTCGGCGAGCATCGCGGCGTCGACGGGGACGTTGCGGTCCAGCAGCCGCCGCAGCGCCTTGATCTCCTGCGGGCGGTTCACCGCGACCGCGCCCACCAGGCCGCCGCCGCGCAGGGCGATCGCGGTGAAGTCGGCGGTCAACTCGCCCCGCACGACGGTGCGGTCGGCCGTGGTGAACGAGCCGACGCCCTCCAGGTGCGTGTCGTAGCGGTCCGACCAGAACCACGGCGCCTTCGCCGCGGGCGCGGGCTGCCCGAGCACACCGGCCGCCGCCGCCTCGCCCTCGCGCAGGGCCGCGTCCCAGTGCTCCTCGCGCGGCGCGCCCACGCGGCGGGCCACGTCGCCGGCCGCGAACACCGCCGGGTTGGACGTGCGCCCGGCGTTGTCGACCAGCACGCCGCCGTCCACGGCCAGCCCGGCCGAGTGCGCCAGGTCCAGGTTCAGCTCGATGCCGATGCCCACCACGACGACGTCGCAGTCCACGACCCCGTCGCCGATGTGCAGCCGCACGCCGCTGCCGGTCGACTCGACCCGGCCGACCGACCCGCGCCGCAGGTCCACGCCGTGCTGCTCGTGCTGGGCGTGCAGGACCCGGGCGATCTCCGGGCCCACGACACCGACGAGCGGCGGCGTGACCGGGTCCAGCAGCGTGACCTCGCAGCCCAGGGCCACCGCCGACGCGGTCACCTCCGCGCCGATCAGCCCCGCGCCGACCACCGCGACCCGCGTGCCCGGCACCAGCCGTTCCCGCAGGCGCACCGCGTCCCGCGCGGTCCGCAGGGTCAGCAACGACGGGTGCTCGGCGCCCGGCACGCTCAGCCGGCGCGCCGTGCCGCCGGTGGCCAGGACCACGGCGTCGGCGCGCTCCACCGTGCCGTCGGCCAGGACCACCGCGCGCTCGGCCGGCCGGATCTCCTGCGCCGCCACGCCCAGCCGCAGGCCGACCTGCCGGTCGGCGTACCAGCCCTCGGGGTGCAGCCGGACCTCGTCGAGCGCGGACTTGCCGGTCAGCACGTCCTTGCTCAGCGGCGGCCGGTCGTACGGGGGCTCGTCCTCGGCGCCGATCAGGGTCAGGCGCCCGTCGTAGCCGTGGGCGCGGAGGTACTCGGCGGTCGTCACGCCGGCGAGGCCCGCGCCCACCACGACGACACTGCCCGGTGCCCCGCTCACGTGCGTGGGATCAGGTAGATCGCGTCCTCCAGCACCTCGACGTCGTGCGTCGTGGTGTCTTCGGTCGCGGGGGAACCCACGGCGGCGCCGGTGCGCAGGTCGAACGTGCCGCCGTGCAGCGGGCACTCCACGAGGCCGTCCTCCACCCACCCCTCGGACAGCGAGGCCCGCGAGTGCGTGCAGGTGTCGTTGAGCGCGTGGAAGCGACCGCCGTCGTTGAACAGGGCGATCGCGTCGCCCGTGCCCGTCTCCTCCCGCGGCACGCGCAGGGACTCGCCGTGCGGCAGGTCCGCGACGCGGCACACCAGGACCCGGCGCCCGGTGCTCTGTGGTTGGTCCACCACGTTCGTGCTCCTTAAGCTCAGCTCTGGTAGTCGATGCGGGCCAGGCCGAAGTCCTCGGCCGCGATGATCGGGTCGAAGAACTCGTGGTACTCGTAGATCTGGCCGGCGTCGGTGAACTTGAAGATCGACAGGTAGGTGTTGCGGTACCGCTTGCCGCCCTTGAGCAGGCAGTTGCCCTCGAACCGGGCGACGACGGTGTCGCCGTCCTCCCAGGTGTCGGTGATCGGGAAGCTCCAGCTCTCGAACAGCCCCGGCGTGTCCTTCCACCGCGAGTACACGGCGGTCTTGCCCACGATGTGGTGGGGGAACATCCTGGTGCCGAACGGGTAGTAGTGGTCGGCTCCCTCCGCCCACAGCTCTATCCAGGCGTCGATGTCCATCTCCTCCAGCAGTCGGAGGAAGGTGTGCACCGTCCGCACGTTGCGGCTCAACTCGTCGGGCATGGGCTCTCCACTCGATGTCCACAACGGACGCGGCCCCGTGCGCGCGAAAGCACAGGGCCGCGATTCCATCCACCCCGGCAGGGAGCCGAGGTCGCTTGCTCAGGCCCTGGCTTCGGGCCCGATGATCCAGTGCTCGCGCGTGACCAAGCGGTGCACGTAGCGGGGGTTGACGAAGGCCTCGTAGTCCTCGGTCAGCTGCTTGTACTCCGGGGACTCCAGCGCGTCGCGCAGGGCCTCCACGTCGTCGAACCACAGCTGGTAGGCCGCGTCCAGCGTGGGCTCGCCGATGCCGTACCAGCCGTCCACGGTGTGCCCCTGGACGTAGCGGCGCAGGCCGGGCAGCTTCAGGCCCAGCTCGCCGTGCTGGTGCAGGCTGTAGGCCCGGAAGTCCTCCAGCGACACGCCTTCCTTGCGCTTGACCAGGATGATCAGCTTCACCCAGTTCTGCCCCTTGTACAGGGCGGGACCGGACTTCAGCTCGTGCGCGTTGGTGTCGAGCACGAGGGTCTGCCAGAACGCGGCCCACTTGGGCTCGTCCAGCCGGGCGCCCTGGAGGAACTCCTCGCTCTGCAAGGACTCGATCTGCTCCTCGGGGTTGAGCCAGATCTCGGCCACGCCCTGCCACTTGGGGTCGCCGTTGCCCAGTTCGAAGTCGAACGTGGTGTCGATCATGTACTTCTTGATCTGCTTGATCTTGCTGGCGTACTGGACCGCGTGCACGTTGACCCAGTAGTCCTGGAACTCCTCGACCGTCATGCCCGGCTTGGGCGCGGCGAAGATCAACTGGTGGATCATGTCGCTCCCTCAGACCTTGTAGCGCTTGATGACGTCCTCGGCGAAGCCGATGTAGTCGCGCAGCGGCCACACCTCCTCGAACTCCAGGTACTCCCGCATCGGCAGCCGGCCCAGCGCGGTGCGGTCCAGCTCCTCGGCGTTGGGGGCGTCGATGATGCCGATCACGCGCTTCTGCGCGGCGACCTTCCACAGGCCCACGGCGAAGCCCGAGTCCAGCGTCTCCTGGGCGTGCTCGGCCTCCTCCTGCTCGATCTCCCACAGCTCGTCGAGCGTGATGCGACCCTCGTGGTTCCACTTCATCTGGACGTAGAACAGCATGTGCGCTCTCCTCCTAGGACTTCGCGCGGATCAGCTCGGTGAGGGGGTGGTCGGCGCCGAACTCGTCGATCGCCAGGTCCAGCGGGGTCTTGCCGTCGTGGCCGACGATGTCCAGGCGCGCGCCGGCGTCGATGACGATCCGGGAGCACTCCTCGTAGCCGTGCCACAGGGCGTCGTGCAGCGGGGTGTAGCCGTTGGTGGCGCCCTGGAAGTTCAGGTCCACGCCCGGCCACTGCGCGATCAGGCGGGTCAGCTCGACGTGCCCGTTGTAGACCGCCTTGTGCAGCGGCACCGCGCCGAAGGTCGGCTCGGTCGCGTTGACGTCCGCGCCCGCCTCCAGCAGCAGCCGCGCGATCTCGGTGTGCCCGTCGCGCGACGCCACCAGCAACGGGGTGTGGGCGTCGTTGAAGCCGTTGACGATCGGGAACTTCTCGTCCACCGGCGCGCCGTCGCCGATGAGCTTGCGCACGCCCTCGACGTCGCCCTGGGTCACCGCGGTCATCAGCAGCTGGTCGGCGGCGCGACGCTCGTCGGAGGCCTGGCGCTCCTGGATGTACTGGTGGGCAAGCAGGATCTTGTCCTTGCCCATCGTGTTGACGTTGAGCTCGTACTCGAAGTGCTGCTGGAGCGAGAAGCCGTAGTGCGTGCCCAGGTTCAGCGACGCGCCCCGGTCCAGCAGGTACTTGGCGATCTCCGGGTTCTTGAACCACACCGCGTCCATCAGCGGGGTGTGGCCGGTGTTGGGCGTGACGGCGTCGATGAACGCGCCCGCCTCCACCAGGGCCTCCACGACGGCCAGGTCGCCGCCCTGGCACGCCTTGTGCAGCGCGGTCGCGCCGCCACCGCTGTCCACGTCGTACACGTCCGCGCCGGCGGCGATGAGCAGCCGGGTCAGCTCCGCGTCCGCGCGGCCCGCCGCGATCAGCAGCGGAGTCAGTCCACTCTGGACATCGCGGTGGTTGACGTCCGCGCCGAACCGCAGCAGCTCGGCCACGGTCTCCCGGTCACCGGCCCAGGAGGCGGCGATCAGCCGCTCCTCGCGGTCGGCGTTGAACGCGGCCACCTCGCCGTTGGGGTCGAAGTAGACCTTCCACGACACGATCCGGCCGCTGTCGTCGACGACGAGCTTGTGCACGTCCTCGATCTCGAACTCCTGCCGGGTGCGGGTGTGCGCGGCCCGGGTGTAGATGACCGCGTAGGCGGTGTCGCCCTCGGCGCGCAGGTCGCGCAGCGCGTAGTCGAGCACCTCGGTGGTCTCGCCGCGCACCTTGAACGCCCGGCGCACCGCGGGCAGCCCGACGTGGCGGCCCAGGTAGGGGATGACCTCGTTCCACCGGTCGACCGGCAACTCGAAGTCGATGGTGTGGGACAGCGCCGACAGCGCCGAGTCCAGGTCGCCCCGCTCGAGGTCGGTGAAGTACTTCTCCACCACCCGGCGGGTTCGCTCACTGCTCATCGCAGATCCTCACTGCTGGGGGTTCTTCTTTCGCCGCCGAAGGAATTCAGGTCGGGCGCGCATTCAGTAGTTCACGGGCCGACGGTGGCGACAAGGACGCACGGGGGCGGCGCGGGGACTGCGTGAGGTCATCCGCACAGCTCACGAAGTGCCTTCCCGCGCAACGACTTTCCTTGTGGCAGGCCCGCGGGCGTGGCGAGAGTTGCGGTCACAGCCCACCCAGACAAGACGAGACCACCACAGGAGTGTGTTGACCGTGACCGCGGATGGCACCAATTCCCGGACCGTCCGGGAGGACACGCTGGAAGTATTCCGGCAGCTCGGTCTGACGACCGTGTTCAGCAATCCCAGCCACACCGAGATGAAGCTGTTCGAGACCTGGCCGGACGACTTCCGCTTCATCATGGGGCTCCAGGAGTCCGCGGTGGTCGGCATGGCCGACGGCTACGCCCAGGCCACCGGCGAGCCGTCCCTGGTCGTGATCAACGGCGGCCCCGGCACCGGCAACGCGATGGGCTCGATCTACACCGCCGCGAGCGCCCACACCCCGATGGTGATCATCGGCGGTCTCCAGGCCCGCAAGCTCCAGCAGGGCGCGCCGTTCCTCAACGCGCCCAACGCCACCCAGCTCCCGCAGCCCTACATCAAGTGGGCGGCGGAGGCGGCCCGGCCGCAGGACGTGCCGGCGCTGATCGAGAAGGCCTACCACATCGCCAAGCAGGCGCCCCAGGGCCCGGTGTACGTCGGCGTGCCCGAGGACGACTGGATCCGGCCCGCCAACTCCACCCCCTACAAGATCCGCAAGGTCCAGCCCGCCGTCGTGCCCGACCCGCAGGTGCTCGGCGAGGTGGCCGACCTGCTCAACTCGGCCACCAACCCGGCGATCGTGGCCGGCCCCGGCGTCGAGATCGGCGGCGCGCGCCGCGACCTGATCAAGATGGCGGAGCGGCTCAACTCGCGCGTCTACGGCAGCCCGGTGTGGCCGCGCGGCGCGTTCCCGGAGAACCACCCGCTGTTCGGCGGCGTCCTCGCGCCGCTGCCCGAGCTGATCAACGCGCGGCTGGCCGAGCACGACGTGGTCATCGTGCTGGGCAGCCCGACCTTCACGCTGTTCACCACGGCCGACCTGTTCTCGCAGGCCGCAGCGCCGCTGGACGGCAGCGACGCGCCGAAGCTGCCCGAGGGCACCCGGTTCGTGCACGTGACCGACGACCCGGAGGCGGCGGCCTGGAGCATGGCGGGCGAGGCGTACGTGGCCCCGCCGGCGGCGTTCGTCCGCTCGATCGTGCCGCTGCTGCCCCAGCGCCAGCGGGTGACCCTGCCCGCGCTGCGCGAGCCGATCCCCACCCCGGAGGCCTCCACGCCGATCAGCGAGCCCTACCTGTTCCACGTGCTGTCGCAGGAGCTGCCCTCGGACGCCCAGGTGTTCGAGGAGCTGCCCATCGGCCGCGCCCCGTTCCACGAGCAGATCCCGCTGGGCCCGGACAACGGCTACTACGCCACCGCCTCGGGCGCCCTCGGGTTCCCGTTCGCCGGCGCGGTGGGCTACGCGGTGGCCCGGCCGGACGTGCGGACCGTGGTCGTGGTCGGCGAGGGGTCGGCGCAGTACACCATCCAGGCGCTGTGGACCGCCGGTAAGTACAACCTGCCGGTGACGTTCGTGATCCCGAACAACTCCGGCTACCTGTCGCTGAAGTACTACCTGGACGACACCAGCCAGAAGGCGTGGCAGGAGGGCTGGGACCTCAGCGGCGTGGACATGGCGGGCCTGGCGCGCGGGTTCGGCATGGCGGGCGAGCGGATCGAGACGCCCGAGCAGTTGCAGTCGGCGCTGCGCCGGGCGCTGTCGGCGGACGGGCCGGTCCTGCTCGACGTCGTGGTCTCCGACCCCGGGTTGTTCCGGCTGTAGTCGACGCCACCCGGCAGCCGCCTGGTGGTCGTCGGGAGGAAGCGGTGTGCGCTCGTCGTGGTGGCCGGGAGGATTCGTCCTCCCGGCCACCACTCATGTCGGCCGTCTGTTTCGACGGTCCCATCGAAAATGCAAATGTGGAGGTTGGTCGCCGCCATGCGAATCGGAAATCCCTCCGACCGGGTGCCGAGCGGGATAGCATGCGAGGGCGGGCGAACAGCCCGTCGGGGGAGGGTGCGTTGTGGCCGCAAAACAACGGAGTAGCGAGTTGGGGCGTTTCCTGCGAAGTAGGCGGGAGAAGCTCGAACCGGCGGCGGTGGGATTTCCGACCGGGCCGCGGCGGCGTTCCCGCGGACTGCGCCGGGAAGAGGTCGCGGTGCTCGCGGGGCTGAGTCCGACCTGGTACACCTACCTGGAACAGGGCCGGGACATCCGGCCGTCGCCCGAGGTCGTGGACTCGTTGGCCAAGGCGCTGTGCCTGACCGAGGACGAACGCCGATATGTGCACACGCTCGCCTATGGCCACGTGGCCCGGCCATTGCCGTTCGCGGGTCAGGTGCCCGCGGCCGAGCTGCTCGGCGCGGTGGTCGGGTCGTGCGCGTGCTCGCCTTATCCGGCGTTCGCGGTGGACGGCTGTTTCGACCTCCTCGCGTGGAATAGCGCTGCTGAATCCTGGTACGGCGACTGGGGCGCCCTGCCGGCGGAGGAGCGCAATTACCTGAGGTGGCTGCTGACGTCCCCGCAGGCCCGTGAGCGGCTCGTGGACTGGGCCGGGGAGGCCCGGGACTCGGTGGCCGTGTTGCGGACCGAGGCGGCGCGTGCGCCCGAGGACGTCGCGCTCGCCCGGCGGATCCGGGAGTTGTCGGTGCTCAGCCCGGAATTCGACCGGTGGTGGGATGAACGGATCGTCCGCGAGCGCAGGTCCGGGACCAGGGCGTTCCGGCACCCCGAGCACGGGGTGCGCGAGCTGCGGCTGGTGCCGCTGGAGTCGCCGGAGGTCCCGGGAGCGGTCGTGGTGCTGCACGTGGCGGCCTGACGGCGGGCGGGCGACTTGACGTAGTCCGCGCACGTTGGCGGGGCCATTGGGAAAGCTGATACCCGCATCACCGGGGCGGTGGTGGCCGGGAAAGGTTTTACCGCTGCGACACAGAATCTGGATAACGTCGCGGTGACCCGCCGTGGAACGGGTCGCCGGACCGAGGAGGACGTCCGCCGCCGCGCCAACAGCGTGGCGAAGGACACAAATGTTCCGCTCGGCGGGCGCGGTACCCCGCGATCCACCCGCCGTTGCCGGGACATTCGCACAACGGGCCGATCCGCCGGCTCGTTGAAAGTTCTTCGAATTAGGAGCCGATCCCGTGGGCGGCTTTCGGTTTCCCCGTTGTTACGCCGCCCGGATGCCCTGCTCGACGCAACCGGTGACGCTGAACGGGGTAAGCGCGGGCACGCCGGACGGACCGGATCGGTGGAACCCGGAATACCAGCACAAGTCAAGTCTAGACATTCGTATTGAACGCTTGAAAATCTTGGGTCGTCACGGAGGGGGAGCCTGAACCGTGACCGCGTCGGCCGGGAGGTCGACCGCTGGGGGAACTGGGGCGATCACGGGCCGAAGGCTTGAGCGCGCGGGACCGTGTTCCGGTGGGCACTGGGGCTACCGGAGCACGGCATCCTACCCTGCGCGCTCGCGCCGCCCGGTGTGTCGAGCGGATCTCCCCACAGGACCGGGCAGTTCGGCTGCCCGGTGGCAGGAACGAGGGACAGGGCCGCCACGGGGACGCCTGGTGGCCATCCGAATGCATGGAGGGGACGACCGTGCTCAGGTTCGAGTCGGTGTCGGCGGGAGTCGATCCGTCTGATTTAGTCAATGTGTCCGAATTGTGTGACGAGCTTTTCACCAGCCTGGGTAGGTCCGACCAGCGTCGATGGGCCGAGGTGTACGTCAAGGGCCTGCTGGCGGTGCCGGGCCGCAAGTCGATCCGCCGGATCTCGGAGCAGATCGTGGGCAGGGACGCGGACCAGTCCTTGCAGCAGTTCGTCAACCAGAGCCCCTGGGCGTGGGCTCCGGTGCGGCAGCGCCTGGCCGAGCGGATCGGCCGCGCGATGCGGCCGACGGCCTGGGTGGTGCGCGAGGTGGTGTTCCCGAAGAACGGGGACAACTCCGTGGGGGTCGCGCGGCAGTACGCGCCGGCGGCGGGCCGGATGCTCAACTGCCAGCGCGGGCTGGCGGTGTTCCTGGCCGGTGAGCAGGGCGCGGTCCCGGTGGACTGGCGGCTGCTGATGCCCAAGGCCTGGGACGAGGACACCGAGCGGCGCGCCAAGACCCGCGTGCCCGACGACGAGCGGTCCAAGGCGACCTGGCAGTACCTGCTGGACGCCTTCGACGAGATGACGGGCAGCTGGGGGTTGCCCGCCATGCCCGTCGTGGTCGACCTCAGCGGCGACCCGGCGATGGTGCCGCTGCTGGGCGGCCTGGAGGAACGGGGGATGAGCTACCTCGCCGAGGTGTCGGCGTCCATGCCGGTCTCCTCGGTCAACGTGGTCGGCACCGCGCGCCAGCCGCGCACCGTCGGCCAACTCGTCGCGGCGGCGGCCCAGCGCGGTCGCACCACGCTGGCCTGGCGCGACGAGCGCACCGGCGGCATCACCACGTCGGACTTCGTGGTGGCGCCGCTGCCCCGGCACCTGCCCGCCGACGGCAGACCGGCGCGGCTGATGAGGCCGCGGCACGTGCTGGCCGAGTGGCCCGAGGGCCACAACCGCCCGCGCGCGGTGTGGACGACCAACCTGGGTGCGACCGGCATCCGTGAGCTGGTGGGCCTGCTGAGGGCCCGGGGCCAGGCCGACGCGCAGTGCGCCCGGCTGGCCGAGGAGTTCGGGCTGCGGCACTTCGAGGGCCGCTCGTTCCAGGGCTGGCACCACCACGTCACCCTGGTGTCCGCGGCCCACGGCTACCGGATGCTCCAGGAGATGGAGAGGGACGGCTTCGCCGAGGAGCTGTTGCGCCCCTACGCCTGAGCGGGGCGGCACACCCCGACCCGGCGCCACGGCGCGGGAGTGGACCAACGACGTTCCGCTCCCGGACCGGCGGTCGAACGGTGTTATGTTAGGGAGTGTCCCGTACCGCGCAGAAGTGGGGTGGTGGCCGTGCGCCGATCGGCGGCGGAAACCCGTGAGCACGTCCTGTCCGTGACCCGGGACCTGTTCTACTGGCACGGCATCCGCGCCGTCGGGGTGGACAAGGTCGCCGCGGAGGCGCAGGTGGCGCCCACCACGCTCTACCGGCTGTTCGCCTCGAAGGACGACCTGGTCGCCGCCTACGTCGAGCACGCCGACCGGGACTACCGCGCCTGGTTCCAGCAGGCCTCCGCGGCGGACAGCGACCGCGACGTGGCCGAGCGGATCCTCGCGGTGTTCGACGAGCTGATCGCCCAGGTGCAGCCCGAGCGCTCGCGCGGCTGCCCGTTCCTGATGACGCTGGCCGAGTTCCCCGACCCGCAGCTGCCGCAGCACCGCAACGCGGTGGCCACGAAGACGTGGATGCGGGCGCAGTTCGGTGAACTGGCCCGGGAGTACGCGCGCGACCACGACATCGCCGACCCCGAGGAACTGGCCGACGAACTCTCGCTGGTCATGGAGGGTGTCTACGCCTCGGTGCAGGCCCTGGGCGCGGACGGGCCCGCCCGACGAGCCCGTGAGCTCGTCGGGCGGCTGCTGTCCGGCTGACGCTGAGGGGACGTCGGCGTCAGCGCGGCAGGTCCGCATGGCGCTCGAGGAAGGCCTCGACCTGGTCGGCGCTCTCGATCGGGAGCGGGTAGAACACCAGCCGGTCGATGCCCAGGTCGGCGTAGCGCTTGACCAGGTCGGCGGTGATGGTCTCCGGGTCCAGGTGCAGGAAGCTGAGCTGGAGGGGGCCCAGCTCCTCGGGGCGCCGCACGTCGCCGGCCACGCGGGTGAGGCCGTCGAGGTGCTTGGTGAGGTCCTCCGGGGTGTTGCCGACGCCGTACCAGCCGTGCGCCTTGGTGATCGCGCGGCGGAAGGCGGCGTCGCTGTGCCCGCCGACCACCAGGTGCGGCCCGGCCTTCTCGACCGGCTTGGGGAGGGCGTCCACGCCGGAGAAGGACACGTGCTTGCCGTGGTACTCGGGGGCTTCGTCCTGCCACAGCGACTTCATGGCGTCGATGTACTCGTCGGTGCGGGCGCCGCGCTCGGAGGGCTGCACGCCGACCGCGCGCATCTCCTGCTCCTGCCACCCGGCGCCCACGCCCAGCCGCAGCCGGCCGCCGCTGAGCACGTCGACACTGGCGGCCTGCTTGGCCAGCACCAGCGGGTTGCGCTGGGGGAGGATGACCACACCGGTGCCGAGTTCGATGCGGTCGGTGACGGCGGCGATGAAGCTCAGGTGGACCAGCGGGTCGACCAGCGGTTCGACCTCGTCGGTACTGGGGGAGACGACGTGGTCGCCGGCCCACCACGAGCCGTAGCCGAGCTCTTCGGCGCGGCGCGCCAGCCGTGCGGTGGCCTCGGGGCCGAGGGTTCCACGTGCGTTCAGCCCGTGCAGACCTAGTTCCATGAGATCAAGTCTGGTGAGAAGGGCTTACTTTGTCCAAGATCCGCTGTTATAACTCATGGCTATGGACGTGCATGTCCGTGACCTGCGCTATTTCGTCGCCGTCGCCGAAGAGCTCAGTTTCACGAGAGCCGCTCGGGACCGCCTTTTCATCTCCCAGCCGGCCCTGAGCAAGCAGATCCGCCAACTGGAGTCGGCGCTGCGGGTCGTGCTGTTCGAACGCGACCGCAGACGGGTCGCCCTGACCGCCGCGGGCCGGGAGCTGTTACCCAGGGCCCAGCGGCTGGTGCGGGAGTGGGACGACACCAGGATGGCGGTGTCCGACGCCGCGGCGCGGCGGGCGGCGACGCTGAAGGTGGGGTTCCAGACCCGGATCGGCCGCGGGCTCATCCCGTCGGTGACCGAGCGGATGGACGAGCTGCTGCCCGGCTGGCGGCTCCAGTTCCGCCAGGTGTCGTGGGCCGACCCCACCGTGGGGTTGGGCGGCGACGAGGTGGACGTGGCCGTGGCGTGGCTGCCGGTGCCCAACTCCGGCGAGCTGTCGTGGCGGGTGGTGGCCAGCGAGCAGCGCTGGGTGGCGATGGCGCGGGGCCACCGGTTGCAGCGCCACGACGTGGTGCCCTTCCAGGAACTGGCCGACGAGCCGTTCATCGCGCTGCCGCAGGAGGCCGGTCCGTCCCGGGACTTCTGGCTGGCCGTCGAGCACCGGACCAGGCCCGCGCGGATCGGGGCGGAGGCGGCCACGGCGGACGAGACGTTCGAGGCGGTCGCGTCCGGGCTGGGTGTGGTGCTGGTGTCGGCGGGGAACACCGAGGTCTACCACCGGGCCGACGTGGTGTACCGGCCGGTCGAGGGGATCGCGCCGAGCACCCTGGCCGTGGTGTGGCGCACCGGGGACGAGCGCGCGGGCGTGCGGGTGTTCGTGGAGGCGTGCGTGCGGTGCCTGTACCCGGCGCCCGAGGAGCTCGGGTGAGCCACGGCACAGGACGCTCCTACTTCCGATAGATGGATGTCCTAGTAATCTGGACGGTACTTCCGCGATGCCGAAGGAGCCGTCGTGACCGCCGACCGCACGTTGTACACGCCCGAACACCCGGTGCGCTTCGTGACCGCCGCGAGCCTGTTCGACGGCCACGACGCGGCGATCAACATCATGCGGCGCATCCTCCAGGCCCAGGGCGCCGAGGTCGTCCACCTCGGCCACAACCGCTCGGTGCGCGAGGTCGTCGCCGCGGCGGTGCAGGAGGACGTCCAGGGCATCGCCATCAGCGCCTACCAGGGCGGGCACGTCGAGTACTTCACCTACCTGGTCGAGTTGCTGCGCGAGCGCGGCGCCGAGCACATCAAGGTCTACGGCGGCGGTGGCGGCGTCATCGTGCCCGAGGAGATCGCCTTGCTGCACGAACGCGGCGTGGCGCGGATCTTCTCGCCCGAGGACGGCCAGCAGCTCGGCCTGGCCCGCATGATCAACACGATGGTGCAGGCGTGCGACGAGGACCTGGCCGAGCGGGCGCCGTCGTCGTGGGACGGGCTGTTCGCGGGCTCGGAGGACGTCCTGGCCCGCGCCATCACGCTCATCGAGGCGGGCAAGCTGCCCGAGGACGTGCACGCGCGCATCAAGCAGTCCGCGCGGGACGTGCCGGTCCTGGGCATCACCGGCACCGGCGGCTCGGGCAAGTCGTCGCTGACCGACGAGCTGGTCCGCCGGTTCCGCCTGGACCAGGAGGACAAGCTCCGCATCGCCGTGCTGGCCATCGACCCGACCCGCCGCCGCGGTGGCGGCGCGCTGCTGGGCGACCGCATCCGGATGAACTGCCTGGAGGGCGACCGGGTCTTCTTCCGCTCGCTGGCCACCCGCCGCGCCGGGTCGGAGGTGCCCGACGGGCTGGCCGACGCGATCCTGGCGTGCAAGGCCGCCGGGTTCGACCTGGTGGTCGTGGAGACGCCGGGCATCGGCCAGGGCGACGCGGCGATCGTGCCGTTCGTGGACCTCTCGTTGTACGTGATGACGCCGGAGTTCGGCGCCGCGTCGCAGCTGGAGAAGATCGACATGCTGGACTTCGCCGACGCGGTGGCGATCAACAAGTTCGAACGCCGGGGCGCGGAGGACGCGCGCCGGGACGTGGCGCGGCAGCTGGTGCGCAACCGCGAGGCCTTCGGCAAGTCGTGGGAGGACATGCCGGTCTTCGGCACCAGCGCGGCGACCTTCAACGACGACGGCGTGACCGCGCTGTACCAGCACCTGCGGGGTGAGCTGGCCGAGCGGGGCCTGGAGGTCTCGCCGGGCGCGCTGCTGCCGGTGTCGGGCAAGGTGTCCACGTCGGCGGCCACCGTGGTGCCCGCGAACCGGGCGCGGTACCTGGCCGAGATCGCCGAGACCGTGCGCGGCTACCACCGGGCCACCGAGACCCACGTCGACGCCGTGCGCCGGGTCGCGCACCTGCGGGCCGCCCGGGACGAGCTGGTCGCCGCCGGTGCGGACGTGTCGGCGATCTCATCGCTGCTGGAGTCGGCGGAGCGGCACGTGGACGGGCTGTCCGCCGAGCTGCTGGCCGCGTGGCCGAAGGTGGTCGAGGACTACACCGGCGACGAGCTGGTGGTCCGGGTGCGGGACAAGCAGATCCACACGCAGCTCGTGCGGGAGACGTTGTCCGGCAACAAGGTCCCGCGCGTCGCGCTGCCCCGCTTCGACGACGACGGCACCCTGCTGCGGTGGCTGCGCAAGGAGAACCTGCCCGGCTACTTCCCCTACACGGCCGGGGTCTTCCCGTTCAAGCGGGACGGCGAGGACCCGGCGCGCATGTTCGCCGGCGAGGGCGACGCCTTCCGCACCAACCGCCGGTTCAAGTACCTGTCCCAGGGTTCGGCGGCCACCCGCCTGTCCACCGCGTTCGACTCGGTGACCCTGTACGGCCGCGACCCCGACACCCCGCCGGACATCTACGGCAAGGTCGGCACGTCCGGCGTGTCCATCGCGACCCTGGACGACATGAAGGCCCTCTACGACGGCTTCGACCTGACCGCGCCCACCACGTCGGTGTCGATGACCATCAACGGCCCCGCACCGACGATCCTGGCGTTCTTCTTGAACACGGTCGTCGACCAGACCCTCGACAAGTTCCGCGCCGAACACGGCCGCGAGCCGTCGGCTGCGGAGGCGGAGGAGCTGCGGGCGTGGGCGCTGGCCACCGTGCGCGGCACGGTCCAGGCGGACATCCTGAAGGAAGACCAGGGCCAGAACACCTGCATCTTCTCGACCGAGTTCTCCCTGCGGATGATGGCCGACATCCAGGAGTGGTTCATCCGCAATCGCGTCCGGAACTTCTACTCGGTGTCGATCTCCGGCTACCACATCGCCGAGGCCGGGGCGAACCCCATCAGCCAGCTGGCGTTCACGCTGGCCAACGGGTTCACGTATGTGGAGTCGTACCTGGCGCGCGGCATGGACGTGGACGACTTCGCGCCGAACCTGTCGTTCTTCTTCTCCAACGGCATGGACGCCGAGTACAGCGTCATCGGCCGGGTGGCACGGCGGATCTGGGCCGTGGCCATGCGCGAGCGGTACGGGGCGAACGACCGCTCCCAGAAGTTCAAGTACCACGTGCAGACCTCCGGCCGTTCGCTGCACGCGCAGGAGATGGACTTCAACGACATCCGGACCACGTTGCAGGCGCTGTGCGCGCTGTACGACAACTGCAACTCCCTGCACACCAACGCTTACGACGAGGCCATCACCACGCCCACCGAGTCGTCGGTGCGTCGGGCGATGGCGATCCAGCTGATCATCAACAAGGAGTGGGGCCTGTCGATGAACGAGAACCCGTTGCAGGGTTCGTTCGTCATCGACGAGCTGACCGACCTGGTCGAAGAGGCCGTGTTGATGGAGTTCGACCGGTTGTCCGAGCGCGGCGGCGTGCTGGGCGCGATGGAGACCGGGTACCAGCGGGGCCGCATCCAGGACGAGTCGATGCTGTACGAGCAGCGCAAGCACGACGGTTCCCTGCCGTTGATCGGCGTGAACACGTTCCTGCCGGAGGACGGGTCGCGCGAACACGTGACCATCGAGCTGGCTCGGGCTACCGAGGACGAGAAGCGCTCGCAGGTCGAGCGGACTCGTGCGTTCGCCGCGTCTCACGCCGCTGAGGCGGAGCCCGCGCTGCGGCGGCTGAAGGAGGCTGCGCAGTCTGGGGAGAACGTGTTCGAGGTGCTGATGGACGCGGCTCGGGTGTGCACGCTGGGGCAGATCACGGAGGCGTTCTTCGAGGTGGGCGGCCAGTACCGCCGCAACGTCTGACACGCCGACTCACGCTCCGCGCCGTCGTTCGAGCGCGGAGCGTGGGCGGCAACGCCGACCAGTGCAAGGCGGCAGGCTTTTCCTAGGCAGGCTTGTCCTGGTGTCCTAGGACATCGAAGTGGTTCGCCACGAGCCACCGTAACGAGGACGGCTCGACGCACGCACGAGCCCTCGCCGCGGCCGGCCCCGGCGCGGCAGTCGCCGCATCGATCCCCTTCCGCCTCAACCCGTTCCGCTGTGCCGGGCCGCGAGCCGCCGCAACGGCGGCAACACGGGGTCGGCCGCACCGCTCCCCGACGTCGTCGCACGCGCCAACGCGACAGCTCTGTCGACAGTTGCTCCCGGCACCCGTTCGACGAATCCGCGCCAGTGCGAGTTGGCGAGATCGGCGGTGACGTCGGGTGGCACCTCCGCAGGCGGCAGGAGGCGCAAGGCCTCCTCCAGCACGGCGATGCTCTTGGCGAGGTCGTCCTTGGCCGATGCCGGCGAGCGCATGGAGCGGATGCGCAACTGCTTCCCGAGCATGGCCAGCGCGAGCGCCCTTCCCGGTGCGGACGACGCGTCCACGATCGCCTGCTGGACTTCGATCAGCCGGTCCAGGTCGGTGGGCTGCTCGTTGTCCCCGTTGAACCTCCTGATGAGCAGATCGGAGAGTATGACCAGGCACGGGAAGTGGTCGGGGTGGTCGGGCGGTGTGATCCGAACAGCCTCCTCCATCGCGCTGATGCCCTGGTGGAGGTCGGCGTCGGCGGTGCTGGGGACCGACTGCGCGCGTTCTCTCAGGCAGGAAGCCTGGACCTGGAGCACCTTCGTCCGGTCCGCCGGCTCGACCTCGTCGAGAAGACGACGTTGGACCTGGATGCACCGGTCGAGGTCTCCGGGCTCGGCCACACCGAGGTCGATGCGCGAGAGCAGCGCGTTGGAAAGCCCCATCAGCACCTCCGCACGGGGGTCGAGCTCGACGGCCTCGTCGTAGGCCCGGACCGCTTCGGACAGATCCGCGTGCGCGCCTTCGCCGCCCAGACGGCCCCTGTCGCACAACAAGCCGCCCAGCACGTCGAGGGCCGCCGCGCGCGGTGCCCCGACTCGTAGTGCGGCCAACTCGCGCTGGAGTTCGATGGCGCGGTCCAGGTCGTCGGGTCGCCGGTGATCGGTCTGCATGCGCTCGACGAGCGTGTTCACGAGACTCGCCGTTCGGTGGTCGACCTCGTCGGGCTCCGTGCTCATCCCGAGGGCGAGTTCGTAGAGCGAGACCGCTTCGTCGATGTCGGCCTTGCTGGTGTAGCCGTCGCGTGCGAACCGACGGCGCAACAAGCCGCCGGAGACGCCGAGCACTTGTGCCCTGTCGTCGAGGCCCGGCCGGTCGAGGATGTCCTGTTGCAGCCCGATGAGCCGGTCGAGGTCTCCTGGCCGCTCGTCCTCGGTCATCATCCTGGCGTAGAGCGTGCGGGCCAACCCGAGGAGCCGGGTGAGGTGGAACTCCGAGTCGGGAGCGGTCTGCTCGAGCGATTCTCCGTACCGCCGGATGGACTCGTCGAAGTCCTCGGACCGCGTCGCCTCCTGCTCGCCTGCACGTCGGAACAGCCAATAGGCGAGGATCGAGAGCGTAGCTGCGCGGGAAGTCGGCTCCGACCGCTCGAGCACTTCGCGTTCCACTTCGATCAGGCGGTCGAGGTCGCCGGGGAGTCGGTGGTCTGCCTGGATGCGCTCGACCAGGCCGTTCGCCAGACCCTTCAAGGTGTCGATCAGGCCCGTGTGCTCGCTGTCGGAGGCGGCGACCGCGACCTCGTAGGCGTTGATGCTCTCGTTCAACTGCCACGGGTCGCGATCCCGCTCCCAGGCGCCCAGCAGTGCCTCGCCGAGGAGGCCGGGCGCGATCGCCTCCAGCGACGGTGGCCGCCAGCCGTCCCACAGCCGCAGGACGTGCTCTTCGACCTGGCTCCGCACCACCTCGCGGTAGTGCGAGGCGTTGGTGTCCAGCCAGTCGCCGGCCGCTTCGTCGCTCCCCTTCTGGTTCATGAACTTCGAGGTGAAGTCCGTGACCAGATCAGCGTCCATCCCCGCGTACAGGATCAACCCCACCGGCAGCGTCACCGCTTGCTGGATCCGGCCGGCCAGCCCGCCCAGTGGCACGGTCGTACCCGGCAGGAGGGTGTCACCGGAGCACAGGGCGCTCACCTTGATGAGGTGGTTGAGCCAGATGGTCGAGTCGGCGCTCATGCGCTTGCGGTCGGCGAGCAGGTCGAGGCAGCGGGCCAGGCAGCGCGCGAAGGAGGGTTGACCGGCGCTGAGCGTCGCCGCCGCGGTGGCGTGGTCGAGCGCGTCCCTCGCTGTGTCGCTGCCCGCCAGGCCCCAGTCGTGGCGGCCCAGATCGGTCAACACGACCGCGAGTCGTTCGTGCGCGTCGCGCACATCGGCGCCCTCGAGGCCGCCTGCCACGACCCACCGCCCGAAATCCCCGTGGAAGTGCCGCAGGGCGCCGTTCTCGTCCGGGGCTAGGACGGCGCGCAGGTCGTGCAGGAGGAGGGCGAGCTCGGCGTTGCCGATGCCCAGCGCCTCGGGGACGACCGCCGTCGGGATCGGTGCGCTGATCTCCTGCCCGGCCGTCACCATGCCGATCAGGGCGAGGCCGTTGTGCCACGAGGCTCCCGGGCGTCGCACGACCCGGTCGCGGGTCCTGCGGACGGCGTCGTCGTAGACGCTCTCCAAGCCGGCGGCGGTGGTGATGTTCGCGGGCGGTTCCCCTCCCGCCGCCACCTCGTCGGCGATGGCGGAGGCGACGTAGTACGCCCACACCCAGATGCCGTCGGCCTTGTCGACCACCTGTGCCGTCAAGCGGTCGCGGTGGTCCGCGGGCACCCGCTCCAGCAGCAGCCGGGTGTAGGCGGCCAACGCCTCGCTGTCGGAGGGGTGCGGGGAACCGAGGTCGACGACGACCGGGCGGTCCGCGCCGGCGTGCGCGACTTCCAGCGGGACTTCGGGTTGACCGGCCACGAGGAGCCGCAGCCGGCCGAGGCCGCGGTCGCGGTGCGGGGAGTGGTCGATGGCCTGCCCGATCGCGGACACCAGCGCCACGAAGGGTTCCGCGTCCCGCAGCGCCTCGTCGAGCCCGTCGACCACCAGCAGGAGCGGCTTGCCCGCGGGCAGGGTGTCCAGGACCGGTGCGACGTTCTCCCGGAAGTCCCCGACGAAGTCGATGCCCATCGCGACGTTCATGACGTTGAGGTGGATCTTCGCCGCGGTGATCTCGCTGTTGGACACGTTGCGGAAGTGGTGCTCGACGTCGACGTTCACCCAGGGCGAGGCGCGGTCGTTGCTGTCCCGCGTGTCCGGCGGCACGCGGGACAGCAACGACCGGCGCAACGTCGACCACGTGAACTCGTCGATCTTCCTGCTGCGCGGGTCGCGCAGCACCGTCGCGGCGACGTCGGTGTCGTCCTCGGCGTCGGCCTTGAGACTCCAGGCGTGGAGTAAGCGGCTCTTGCCCGTTCCGGGCGGCCCGGTCACGACCATCACCCGGCTCGCGGAATCGGACGTGAGCCAGCGGGAGAAGATCTCGTCGACCCAGGGGCGGGGCACGAAAAATGCGGGCTCGAAGGGGTTCGGGATTTCGTTCGACATGGTCGACCATCGTAGGTGGCATGGTCGAGTTCCTTGCTGGAGCGGTTCGTCTCGCTATGGTTTCGGTTCACGAGATCCCGGGCGTAACGCGGGAAGTCGGAACTCGATATCCCCCTCGATGAGCAATCTCGGTCCACGCCGCGCCAGGCTGGTCACCGCGCTGGCCAGCGTGCTGCCCGCCGGTGCTTTGGCGGTCCTGGTGAACGTGTGGACCTCGGGTTGGGCCTGGGCCGCGGGTGTCGGTGTGGCCGTGGTGCTCCTCGGTCAGGTCGCCATCACGTGGTTCCTGCCGCCCTCCGGGTCCGGAGAAGCATCGGGGATATCCGTCCGGCAGCGCTTCGGCGATGTGAAAGACAGTGCCGTCACCGGTATTCGCGCGGATGGAGCGCCGACTTCGCCCGTCGTCCTCGACCAGGGGTTCAAGGACGTCACCGGGTCGAAGATCGTCGGTGTGGAGATCGGCGACACCGGCGCGGCTAGGGATAAGGCCGAGGGCGAATAACGCTCGACGCCCGCACCACCAGGCGGGTCGGCAGGACGGCGGGTGGTGGGGTCTGGCCGTCGTGGATCATCGTGAGCACCGCGCGGGCCGCTGCCGCGCCGATGCCGGCCTTGTCCTGGGCGACGGTGGTCAGCGGCGGGTCGACCAAGGCCGCCAGTTCGATGTCGTCGAAGCCCACCAAGGCCACGTCGTCGGGTACGCGCAGGCCGGCGTGGCGGGCCGCCAGCAGTGCGCCCACCGCCATCTCGTCACTGGCGCAGAACACCGCGGTCGGCGGCGTGGGCAGGGCGATCAGGCGGCGCATGGCGTCCTGACCGCTGCCCCGGTGGAAGTCGCCGGTCACCACGTGTTCGTCGGGCACGGGCAGTCCGGCTTCGGCCATCGCCGCGCGGAAACCGGCCAGCCGGTCGGCCGACGGGACGTTGCCCAGCGGGCCGGTGATGGTCGCGATGCGCTCGTGCCCGGCGGCCAGCAGGTGTCGCACCGCCTGTCGTGCGCCGCCCGCGTTGTCGGAGGTGATGTAGGTGGCCCGGTCGCCCTCGACGACCACGTCCACCGCCACGCACGGCAGGCCGGACCGGGCGAACGCCGTGAACGCCGGGCCGTCCTTGCCGCTGTCGATCAGCACCAGGCCGCCGAGGTGGTGGCGTCGGGTCATGTTCACGTACGCCACCGGGTCGGCCAGCGAAGCGCCGACCGCCCGCAGCGCCGCCGAACCGCTGGTGGCGAGCATCAGCAGGTGGTAGCCGTGGGCGCTGAGCGCGGACTTCAGGCCGATCAGCAGCTCTTGCAGGTACGGGTGGCGCCACCCCGGCCGGCGGTGGTCGGTGTCCCACACCAGGCCGATCAGGCCGGACTTGCGGCTGGCCAGCGCGCGCGCCGACTCGTTGGGCCGGTAGTCCAGTTCGCGGGCGACCCGTTCGACCACCTCGCGCTTCTCCCGGCTGACCGTGAGCGGTCGGTTGAACACGCGCGACACGGTCGCGACCGACACCCCGCACAGTTCGGCGACCTCTCGGATCGTGGCCATGTTTGTAACCGCTTTCAGTGCTCCGGCTCCACGTGGGCTGACCAGCGTGAACCCTACTTCACCTGCACAAAGCCGAACCAGCCCGGACCGCGCGGATCACGGGGTCGTTACTTGACCAGGCCACCGGCACGCCGTGTCATTGCCGCCGAGGAGGTGGGGCATGACCGGGTTCGGGGCGGGCTTCCGCTGGGGTGTGGCGACGTCGGCCTACCAGATCGAGGGCGCGGTGGACGAGGACGGCCGCGGCCCGTCGATCTGGGACACGTTCTGCGCCGTGCCGGGCGCGGTGGCGGGCGGTGACACCGGGGCGGTGGCCTGCGACCACTACCACCGGTGGCGCGAGGACGTGGCGCTGCTGGGCGAGTTGGGCGTGGACGCCTACCGGTTCTCCATCGCCTGGCCCCGCGTGCAGCCCGAGGGCCGGGGCCGGTTCGAGCCGCGCGGCCTGACGTTCTACCGGGAGCTGTGCGAGGAGCTGCTGGAACGCGGCATCGAGCCGTTCCCGACGCTCTACCACTGGGACCTGCCGCAGGGCCTGGAGGACCGCGGCGGGTGGCGCTCCCGCGACACCGCATACCGGTTCGCTGAGTACGCGGGCGTCGTCCACGCGGCCCTGGGCGACCTGGTGACCCGGTGGACCACGCTCAACGAGCCGTACGTGTCCTCCATCGTCGGCTACGGCGAGGGCCGGCACGCGCCCGGCGCCCGCGAGGGCCGCGGCGCGCTGGCCGCCGCCCACCACCTGCTGCTGGCCCACGGGCTGGCCGTGCGGACCATGCGCGGCGCCGGGGACCACGAGTTCGGCATCGTGCTCAACCAGTCCCCGTCGGTCCCGGTGACCGGGTCGCCCGAGGACGTCGCCGCCGCCCGCCGCCACGACCTGCTGCTGCGCCGCCAGTTCACCGACCCGCTGTTCGCCGGCCGCTACCCGACCGACTACACCGAGGTCTTCGGCCCCGTGGACTTCCGCGACGACGACGACCTCGCGGTGATCGGCACCCCGCTGGACTTCGTCGGCGTGAACTACTACTACCGCCAGCACGTGGCCGCCGCGCCCTTCCGCGACCCGGACCGCAGCACCCGCACCGCCAACGACATCGGCATCGACACCACCCGCCTGCCCGACGTCCCGCGCACCGCCATGAACTGGCCGGTCGAACCGGAGGGCCTGACGGAGGCGTTGGTGGGCCTGAAGAACCGCTACCCGGACCTGCCGCCGGTGTACGTCACCGAGAACGGCTGCGTGTACAGCGACCGGCCGGGCTTCCAGGACGACGAGCGGATCGCCTTCCTGGACACCCACCTCTCCGCCGCCCGGGACGCGGTGGCCGCCGGCGTGGACCTGCGCGGCTACTTCGCGTGGTCGTTCCTGGACAACTTCGAGTGGGCCCACGGCTACAAGCCCCGGTTCGGCCTGGTGCACGTGGACTACCAGACCCAGACCCGCACCCCGCGCGCCTCGTTCCACTGGTACCGGGAGCGGATCGCGGTGTCGAGGACGAAGCCGACGGACCCCGAGGCCTGAGCGCTCCGGCTGGTTCCGGCCGCCGACCGCCTCGACGAGGCGATCGGCGGCCCACGACCGTGCGCCGGCGGTCGCCGGGGCGATCCAGGCGTGGGCGGTCGCTGGGCGACCTAGGCGTGGGCGCGGGCGGTGGTGCGCAGGGCCACGGCCGCGCGTTCCAGGCTGCCCAGCACGCCCGGCGGCATTTCCTGGTGCCGGCCCGCGACCTCCTGCAACATCACCTGCATCGGCGCGGACTCCTCGGCCTCCGCCACCGCCAGCACCTTGAACGTCGTCCCCGGCGGGAAGACCACCCGTTCCTGCACGACGCTGCCGAACGAGTCCACCACCTGCACCCGGCGGCCGGTCATCGACCAGATCACGTACTCCGTGCGCCCGTCGAACGGCACGGACGGCCCCGCGATCGTGCTCAACAGGCCGTGCTCGACCAGCAGGTCACCGGTGCGGTACCGGCGCGCGTCGCCCCAGCACACGGTCACGCCCTGGTGCACCGGCAGCCGCCGCAGGCCCGAGACCACGCCCGCCGCGTAGGGCCACAGCCTGCCCAGCCGGCCCGTGCGCAGGGCCTCGACCATGATCTCCTCGTCCTGCTGGAGGCACGCCGACACCGCCGCCAGGTCGGTCACCACGGCCTCGAAGGCCTCCGGGTCCTCCGGGCGCACGTCGATGTGGCGGCAGGCCACGGCCGCGTGGGTGGCGTACCGCTCGCCGAGCATGCGGCGCAGGGCGTCGCGTTCGGGCTCGGTGCTGCGGTGGTCGACCGGGACGTGCTCGTCGCCCTCGCGCTCGCCCCACACCGGGGCGGGGGACCGGGGGAGCGGGCCGTCGAGGCTTATCGGCACGGGGTCGTCGGCGACCTCCTCGACCGGTGCCGGCACCGCGACCGGGACGGGCTCGGCGGAGAGGCGTTCGCGAGCGCTGGGGACGTGGGCCACCGGCTCGTGGTGCGCGACAGGCGGCGCGGGTTCGTGGTGCGCGGGCTCGTGGTGTGCCACCGCGGGCTCGTGGTGCGCCACCGCGGGCTCGTGGCTCCTCACCACGGGCTCGTGGTTCGTCACCGCGGGCTCGTGGTGCGCGACCGGGGGCGTGGGCTCCTGCGGCGCGGGTTCGTGGTGGTGGGCCGGGAGGGTGGGGTCGTGGTCGTCGTCCTCCGGCAGGTCCGCCACCGGGTCGGCCATCGGCGGCTGGGGCGCGGGGGTCGGGTCGCAGAAGACGACCTTCAGCAGCCGCCGCACCTCCGGCTCCAGCCGTTCCACCAGGGACGCGCCGGCCACCGCCACCGCGCCCGCCGTCGTCTTGCCCGGGGAGCCCACGGTCAGCCGCGCCCACTCCGGGTCCACCGGCAGCGCGCGCACCTCGGGACCGTTGTCCTCGGCGTCGCGCACCCACAGCCCGGACGGCACGACCTCCAGCACCACCCCGCCGCCCAGGTCGAACACCCCGGGACCGCGTTCCACCAGGCCCGGCACCGGCACCCGGTACCCGGACACCGCCGGCCCGCCACCGGGGGTGTAGGACACCTCGGTCACGTACGGCCGCCACGTCTGCTGCCCGCGCGGGTTCACCGCGACCACCGCCGCGCCCGAGCGCATCGCCGCCACCGGCAGGCCCGAGTACAGCGCGATCGGCTCGCCGAGCTGGTCGGCCACCTCCTGGCCCTGGTGCTCGCCGCCGTACCAGACCAGCCGCACCCGCGACCGCGCCGCCGACGACAGCCCGCCCAGCAGCCGGCACACCTCCTCCACGGGGATCGGCGGCTGTCCCGGACCTCCCACGACGACGGTCAGCACGTTGTCCCGGCACGGCAGGGTCACCACGGCCCGCGCGTCCGGCGCGGCCGGGTCGAACGGCACCCGCTGCGCCCGCAGCCACAGCCCGGCCGGGATCGGCTCGGAGATGCCCACCTCGCCGGTCGGCCACGGCGAGTTCGGGTCCACCGCCTCCCACTGCGGCACGGGGAACCGGCGGCCCAGCGGCATCGGCGACGCGCCGGGCAGGAACCGCAGCCACGACCCGTACCCGCCGTTGCCCACGACGAACGCCGCGCCCGGAACCGTCGTCACCGCGCCGTCCGCCGCCACGACCTCGGCCTGGAGCTGTTCGGCCAGCCACTGGGCGGGCGCGGTCGGGCGCAGGGTGCCCGCGTGCGAGGTCATCAGCCGCACGGGACCCCGGCCCTTGAGCGCCGCCGCGACCGCGGGCCAGAACTGGGACTCGTCACCGGCCGGGAAGTCGACCACCACCACGGTCCGGCCGCGGTCCACCGGCAGGCTGCGGGCCAGCGCGGTCGCCGCCTGGCCCGGCCCCTGCGGCGGCGCCACGACCAGGGTCGCGCCCGCGAAGGAGGCCGTGAACTGCGGCTGCTGGGGCGCCGGCACGGGCGCGGGCTCGCGCTCGACCACCACCGGGGTCTCGGTCGGTGTCGGCACCACAGTCTCCTTCGGCACGGAACGTCGGAACATCAAGGCGCCCGATCACCTCCTGGCACGACGCGCGAGGACGCCCGCACTCTATCCGGGTGACCCCCCGTGAGGACCAGGGTCGGTGCCGCCTTCCGCCCCGCCCCGCGGGTCCGACCGGCGCAAGATCGAGAAGTTCACCGTTGCCAGTCGCGGTCCACAGTGGACCTCGACGACCGCGACACCGCCAGGGACCAGCCCACGAGCGCCCCGAAGGCCACGTGGTCCAACCACTGCGGCACCGCCGGCAACGCCCGGACCGCGGGCACCCGCACCACCCCCAGGTCCAGCGCCGCGATCGCCAACCCCGCCACCGCCCCGCCGGTCACTCCCAGTGGTCGCCGCGCGTCCACGGCGGCCAGCACCACCGTCCAGAACGCGGACACGCAGACGTGGGCTGCGACACCCCGCGGCACGCTCGGGCGGCCCAGCAGCGCGCCCGCCGCACGCGTCGCGGCCAACGCGTCACGGCCGGTCACCAGCGCGTGTACCGTGGAGGGCACACCGCTGAGCGTCGAGGCCACCAACCAGGCCCGGATCAAGCCCCGCATCGCGACTCCGTCGTGTGCGCGCGGAATTGTCGGAGGCGGAAGTTACCCTCCTCTACCGTGTACCGCTCGACGCACGCCACGACCTGGGGAGCCCGGTGACCGCTGAGATCTTGTACGGGGCCGACGACCTGACGCACCTGGAAGGTCTGGAGGCGGTCCGCAAGCGGCCCGGCATGTACATCGGCTCCACCGACAGCCGGGGCATCAACCACCTGTTCACCGAGGTGGTCGACAACTCCACCGACGAGGGCGTGGCCGGGCACGCGACCAAGATCGTCGTCACGCTGCACGCCGACGGCAGCGTCCAGGTCGACGACGACGGGCGCGGCATCCCCACCGGCACCCACGCCAAGTCCGGGCTGTCCGGTGTGGAGTTGGTGCTGACCAGGTTGCACGCCGGCGGCAAGTTCGGCGGCTCGGGCTACAAGACCTCCGGCGGCCTGCACGGCGTCGGCGCGTCCGCGGTCAACGCCCTGTCCCACCGGTACGACGTGGTGGTGCGCCGCGAGGGCAAGGTGCACGAGATGTCCTTCGCGCACGGCGTGCCCGGCGTGTTCGACGGCCCGGGGCCCAAGGCGGCGTTCACCCGCCAGAGCGGGCTGCGCGTCACCGGGAAGACCCGGAAGACCGGCACGTCCACCCGGTACTGGTACGACGCCCGCTACTTCGAGAACGGCGCCAAGCTCGACGTCGAGGCCGTGCGGGCGAAGTTGCGCAACACGGCGTTCCTCGTGCCGGGCGTGACCTACGTGCTGCGCGACGCCACCGACGGCGCGATCGGCGAGGAGACCTTCCACTACCCGGGAGGTCTGTCCGACATGGTCGACTTCCTGGCGCCGTCGGGCGACAAGCCGGTCTCCGGCACGCTGCTGATCACCGGCGACGGGATCTACCACGAGAACGCGGCCGACGAGAACGGCGTCATGCGGTCCAAGGTGGAGCGCCACGCCGAGGTCGAGATCGCGCTGCGCTGGGGCACCGGCTACGAGCGCACGGTGGAGTGCTTCACCAACACCATCCGCAACGTCCACGGCGGCACCCACCGCCGCGGCTTCGAACGCGCGGTGCTCAAGTCGGTGCAGGAGGCCATCGGCCGCAGCCGGGGCCTGCTCAAGCCCAAGGAGGACCCGCCCACCCTGGACGACGTGCTGGAGGGCATGACCGCCGTCGTCCACGTGCGCATCCCCGAACCGCAGTTCACCTCCCAGACCAAGGACGAGCTCTCCACCGCCGGCATCACCAAGGTGGTGCTGGGCGTCGTGGAGAAGCAGGTCAGGGCGTGGACCGAGGACCGCCGCACGAAGGCGGAAGCCAAGATCGTCCTGCAAAAGGTCGTGGACGCCTCCCGCGTCCGCCTGACCCAGAAGCAGCAGAAGGACGCGGCCCGCCGCAAGACCGCGCTGGAAGGCGCGGCCATGCCCGCGAAACTGGTCGACTGCCGGACCACGGGCGTCGCGCGCTCGGAACTTTTTCTCGTCGAGGGCGACAGCGCGTTGGGTTGCTTCACCGGCGACACGGAGGTGGCCCTCGCGTCCGGTCGTTCCCTGTCCTTCGCCGAGCTGGCCGCCGACTGGGCGCGCGGCGTCACGCACTTCGGCTACACGACCAACAGCGCGGGCCGGGTCGTGGTCGCACCGCTGGTCGAGCCCAGGCTCACCAAGCGTGACGCGTCGCTGGTCCGGGTCACGCTCGACAACGGCGAAGCAGTCCGCTGCACCCCGGACCACCTGTTCCGCCTGCGCGACGGCTCCTACCGCCGCGCCGACCAGCTCCAGCCGGGCGACTCGCTCATGCCCCTGTACCGCAGGGTGTCGGCCAAGGCCTCCGGCGACAAGCTCGAAGGCTACGAGCAGGTCTGGATGAACGACCGCGCCGAGTGGGTCTACACCCACTACCTCGCCGACGCGTTCAACCTCCGACACGGCCTCGACAGCGCGGAGAACGGCAACGTCCGCCACCACGTGGATGTGGACAAGCGCAACAACGACCCGCGCAACCTGCGCCGCATGACGTGGGAGGACCACGCGGCCCTGCACGCGTCGATGATGGGCGCGCACGTCCACGAGGGCTATCGCGCGTGGCTCGCGGCCGGTGGTACCGAGTTCAAGTCCGCGATGATGTCCGGGCAGTGGCAGGACCCGGAGTTCCGCCGGGCGTGCCTGGCACGGCTCGCCGAGCGCAACGCCGACCCGGAGTTCCGGCAGCGGATCGAAAAGGGTTTCCGGGACTGGTACCGGTCGTTGTCCGGTGCCGAACGCGCCGCCTACGCCGAGCGGATGCGGCAATGGCAGGCGACCTACTGGGCCGACCCCGCGCACCGCGCCGACGCGGCCGAACGCGTGCGCATCCTTTTCGCGGACCCGGCGCGCCGCGAGGAGTGGCGGGAGCGAGCTGTCGCGCAGTGGCAGGACCCGGAGCTGCGGGCCTGGCGGTCCGCGGCGACCTCCGCGCGCTTCTCCGACCCCGCCGAACGCGACCGGCAGCGCGACGCCGTGCTCGCCTGGCACCGGGACAACCCGGAGTTCGCCGAGCGGCACAGCCTGCGCATGAAGATCCGCATGCTCGACCCCGACAACGGCCACCTCGCCGCGGCGCAGGAGGGCAGGCGGCGTTACGTCGCCACCGTGCCCAAGACCGAGCGGGTCCGGCAGCAGGTCGAGGGTCGCCGGCTGGCCGCGCTGAAGCGGCTGCGTCCGCTGCTGTCGCTCACCGACGTCGAACTCGCGCAGGCGTACGAGAACGAGCGGCCGGCCACCGCGCGCACCGGGCTGCGGTTCGACCGGCTGCTCGCCGGGTACGACGGCGACCTCGGGCGGCTGCGCGAGGCCGCGGCACAGGTCAACCACACCGTGGCGGCGGTCGAGCCGCTGGCCGAGACCGAGGACGTCTACGACCTGACGGTCGACGGCTACCACAACTTCGCGCTGGCAGCCGGGGTGTTCGTCCACAACAGCGCGCGCATGGCGCGGGTGTCGGAGTACCAGGCGTTGTTGCCGTTGCGGGGCAAGATCCTCAACGTGCAGAAGGCGTCCCTGGCCGACACCCTGCGCAACGCCGAGATCGCCTCCATCGTCCAGGTGCTCGGCGCGGGCACCGGCCGGACGTTCGACCTCGGGGCCATGCGGTACGGCCGGGTGATCCTGATGGCCGACGCCGACGTCGACGGCTCGCACATCCGGACGCTGCTGATCACCTTGTTCGCCAAGTACATGCGCCCGGTGATCGAGGACGGCCGGCTCTACGCCGCCATGCCGCCGCTGCACAAGGTGATGACCAAGGGCCGCAACGCCGAGACCCACTTCACCTTCAGCCAGCGGGAGATGGAGCAGAAGGTCGCGCAGTTGGAGAAGGCGGGCAAGACGGTGGTCAAGCCGGTGCCCCGGTTCAAGGGTCTGGGCGAGATGGACGCGGACGAGTTGTGGGAGACCACGATGAACCCCGCCACCCGGTCCGTCCGCCGGATCACGCTGCACGACGCGGAGGCCGCCGAGGCCGCGTTGGAGCTGTTGATGGGCGAGAAGGTGGAGCCGCGCCGGGCGTGGCTCGTCGAGTCGGCCGCCCGGGTCGACCAGTCCGCGATCGACGTCTGAGGCCAGGAGAAGCGACACAGTGGCACGCCGCAAGACCCCCACGACCCGGGTCGACCCGTCCGCGTTCGACCGCGCCGGCGCGCAGGTCATCGACAACTCGCTGACCACCGAGATCGAGGACTCCTACCTGGAGTACGCGTACTCGGTGATCCACTCGCGGGCGCTGCCGGACGCGCGGGACGGGCTCAAGCCGGTGCACCGCCGGATCCTGTTCTCGATGAACGAGCAGGGCCACCGGCCCACCAGCCCGTACGTGAAGTCCTCCCGGGTGGTCGGCGACTGCTTCGTGCGCGGCGCGCTGGTGTCGACGCCGTCCGGGTTGCGGCGCATCGAGGACATCGAGGTCGGCGACCTGGTCCTGGACCCGGCCGGGAACGCGGTGCGGGTCGGCGAGGTCTACGAGAACCCGGTGTCCGAGCTGGTCCGCGTGACCTGGGCGAACGGCGACTCGATGCTGGTGACGCCGGGCCAGCGGTTCCGGACCGACGACTGCGGGTGGACCGACGCCCGCGACCTCGCCGGGCGCCGCACGACCGCGTTCGGCGCGTCCCGGCACGCGACCCTGGTCGCCGACGGCGGTGACGTCGAGGCCTACGTGCTGGGCCTGGTGGCGGCGCGGGGCGTGGTCGAGGACGGCCGCGTGCAGCTGACGATGGCCGACTGCGCGCCGCTGGACACCGCGCACGGGTGGGCCATCGCGCACGAGATGACCGTGACGCGCGACAAGTACGAGGGCTCCGACGGCGTCGACCTGCACGTCCTGGCGTTCGACCCGGACTTGGCGCTGTTGGGGGCCGTCGAGGCCGTCCCGGCCGCCGTCGTCGCCGAGCGCACGCACTGGGCCCCGTTCCTGGCGGGCCTGTTCGACGGCGCGGGCCACGTCCACGAGGGCCGCGAGATCGGGTTCGCCGAGACCCGCGACGAGGTCTACGCGATGCTGGCCGACGCCGGCGTGCGCGCCGAGCGCGACCGGGGCCTGTGGGTGTCCGGCCGGCACGCCTCGGCCCTGGCCGCCGCCCTGCTGCGCTGGACCAAGACCCGCCACGACGACCTGGTGGACGTCATCCGCGCCGCCCGCGCCGAGGACCCGGTGGAGCTGACGGCGACCTGCGAGGTCGTGTCGGTCGAACCGGCGGAGCCGGACACCACCTACGACATCCAGGTCGAGGCCGACGAGCACGCGTTCGTCGTGGCCGGCCAGGTCGTGCACAACTGCATGGGCAAGTACCACCCGCACGGCGACGGCGCGATCTACGACGCGATGGTCCGCCTGGCCCAGGACTTCTCCCTCAACACCCCGCTCGTCGACGGGCACGGCAATTTTGGAAGCCCAGACGACGGCCCGGCTGCGAGCCGTTACACCGAGGCCCGCATGTCGCCGGCCGCGATGTTGCTGGTCGGGGAGTTGGACGAGGAGACCGTCGACTTCCGGCCCAACTACGACGGCTCGCTCCAGGAGCCGTCCGTCCTGCCCGCCGCCTTCCCGAACCTGCTGGTCAACGGCACGTCCGGGATCGCGGTCGGCATGGCGACGAACATGATCCCGCACAACCTGGGCGAGGTCGTGGCGGCGGCGCGGTGGTTGGTGAACCACCCCGACGCCGACCTGGACAAGCTCATGGAGTTCATCCCCGGCCCCGACCTGCCCACCGGTGGCGTGCTGCTGGGGCTGGACGAGGTGCGCAAGGCCTACGAGACCGGCCGCGGTGTGGTGCGGATGCGGGCCAAGGTGGAGACCGGGCCGTTGGAGGGCAGTCGCGGGCGGCAGGCGATCACGCTGACCGAGCTGCCCTACGGCGTCGGGCCCGAGAAGATCATCGAGAAGATCACCGACGAGGTGACCAAGTCCAAGCGGCTGACCGGCATCGCCGACGTCAAGGACCTCACCGACCGCGAGAACGGCGTCCGCGTCGTCATCGAGTGCAAGGTCGGCGTGAACCCGCAGGCGCTGCTGGCCGACCTGTACCGCCTGACGCCGATGGAGCAGTCCTTCGGCATCAACAACCTGGTGCTGGTGGACGGCCAGCCGCAGACGCTGGGCCTCAAGGCGCTGCTGGAGGTCTTCCTCAGGCACCGCTACGAGGTCGTCACCCGGCGCACCCGCTACCGCCGCCGCAAGCGCGAGGACCGGCTGCACCTGGTCGAGGGCCTGCTCAAGGCCCTGCTGGACATCGACAAGGTGATCAAGCTGATCCGGGGCAGCGAGAACGCCCAGGCCGCGAAGGACGGCCTGATGAAGACGTTCAAGCTCTCCGAGGTGCAGGCCACCTACATCCTCGACACGCCGTTGCGCCGCCTCACCCGCTACGACTCCATCGAGCTGGAGGCCGAGCAGGAGCGGCTGCGCGGGGAGATCGCCGAGCTGACCAAGATCCTCGACGATGAGCGCGAGTTGAAGAAGGTCGTGTCGGGCGAGCTGGCCAAGGTCGCCAAGGACCTGGGCGCCGAGCGCCGCACGGTGCTGCTCGACGGTGACCTCAAGGAGGTGCTGGCGGCGTCCAAGCCGGCCGGGCCGCTGGAGGTCGCCGACGACCCGTGCCAGGTGATCCTGTCGGCGACCGGGCTGGTGGCGCGGACGGCGGCGGAGTCGGAGGAGGCCTCGGAGGCGCGGCGGCGCAACGGGCGGACCAAGCACGACGCCGTCGCGGCGGTGGTCCACACGACGGCGCGCGGCCAGGTGCTGCTGGTGACCAACCTGGGTCGGGCGGTGAAGACCGACGTGCTGCCGCTGCCGGTGTTGCCGGAGGGCAGCGGGACGGTGTCGTTGAGCGGCGGCATGGCGGCCGGGGAGCTGCTGGGGCTGTCCAAGGGCGAACGGGTCGTGGGCATCGCGCCGTTGACCGACACCGACTCGCCGGGGCTGGCGCTGGGCACGCGGCAGGGCGTGGTGAAGGTGTGCGCGCCGGAGTGGCCGGTGCGGTCGGAGGAGTTCGAGGTGATCACCCTCAAGGAGGGTGACGAGGTGGTCGGCGTGTCGTGGCTGGGCGGCGCGGAGGAGTCGCTGGTGTTCGTCTCGTCCGACTCGTCGTTGCTGCGCTACGGCGCTTCGCTGGTGCGACCGCAGGGGCTCAAGGGCGGTGGCATGGCCGGGATCAACCTCGCGGCCGGTCAGCGGGTGGTGTTCTTCGGCGCGGTGCGGACCGACGACGACGAGCACGGCGAGCCGATGGTGGTGACCTCGACGGGGCAGAGCGTGAAGGTGACGCCGTTCGCGGAGTACCCGGCGAAGGGTCGGGCGACCGGCGGTGTGCGGTCGCAGCGGTTCCTCAAGGGCGAGAACGGGCTGGTGCTGGCGTGGGTCGGACCGCGCCCGGCGGGTGCGGCGGACAACGGGTCGCCGGTGGAGCTGCCCGAGGTGGACGTGCGGCGCGACGCGTCGGGCCACGCCCACCCGGGTCCGGACGTGGTGGGGCACTTGATCGAGCGGGGCTGATCCCGCGAAAGTGAAAACCATAGTCGTTAAGCTGGCGGCATGACGACCTTGGACCCGACGACCGCGCGCTCGCTCCGGCGAGGCTGGGACGCCCAGCAGCAGCCCTTCCTGCCCTGGCGGGAGGAGGTGTTCGACGTCCTGGCCGCACGGGCGCGCGGTCGGGTGCTGGACCTGGCCGGCGGGACGGGCTCGATCGCGTCCCGCCTGACCGACGTCACCGTGCTGGACGTGGACCCGGTGCTGCTGGAGATCGCCCGGGTCGCGCTGGGCGTGCCGGTGGTGCGCGCCGACCTGAGCGGACCGGGCTGGGCGTCGGGGTTGCCGCGGTTCGACTCGGTGCTGGCGGGAACCGCGCTGCACCACTTCGGCCCGGACCGGCTGCGGGCGCTCTACGCCGAGATCCGCGACCTGCTCACCCCCGGCGGTCTGTTCGCCAACGCCGACCGCATGCCGGAACCCGGTGCGGCTCCCGATGGGTCCGGTGAGGCGGCGATGGCGGCGTGGCACGAGTGGTGGCGGAAGGCGTTGGCGCACCCCGCGCTCGCGGAGGCGGCGGCCGATCGGGTCGACGGCGAGTCCGCCGATTTCTACCCGCCCGTGTCCTGGCACGTCGACGCCTTGACGGCGGCCGGATTCGCGCACGTCGAGGTCGTCTGGCGGCGAGGGGACGCCGCGGTCGTGGTGGCCCACCGCTGACGATCGTCCACAGTGGACCCCGGCTGGCCATCCGGGGCGGGGACACGAGAACGGGGCATAAAGCCATTCCCCGGGGTGCTGATCCGGCAATACCGTGGACGGCGAGGGGGAGTGGCATGGACGCAGCGAAGACGGACACGTTCGCCGGCGCCCTGCGCGCGGCGATCGCGGCCCGCGGACTGGGGTTGGAGCGCATCCGCGAGCACCTGGAGCAGCACGGGGTCAAGGTCAGCCTGGCGACGTTGAGCTACTGGCAGTCGGGGCGCAGCAGGCCGGAGCGGCGGTCGTCGCTGGCGGCGATCGGGTTGCTGGAGGAGGTGCTGGCCCTGCCGCCGGGCCACCTGGAGAACCTGCTGGGTCCGCCGCGACCGCGGGGGCGGTGGCTCAAGCGGGTGCCGGACGAGCCGGTGCCGATCAGCTCCCTGTGGGCCGACCGGGAGAGCGTCGAGTGGGCCGTGCGGCAGGTGGACACCGGGTGGGACGACGTGCTGACCCGGTTGAGCCAGCACGACTTCGTCACCGTGGGCGCCGACCGCGCCGAACGCGTGATCCGGTCCCGGCACGTGCTGCGCGCCGAAGCGGACGGCGCGGACCGGTGGGTGGTGATCGCCGGCACCGAGCGTCCCGGCACACCGCTGCCGCTGCTGCGCCCGGTGCGGCACTGCGCGGTCGGCCGCACGGTCGGCCGGCGTGATGCGGGGGTGGTGTGCGCGGAGCTGGTGTTCGACCGGGCGTTGCGGCGCGGCGAGAGCATCGTCATCGAGCACGAGTTGGTCAGCCGACCGCCGTTCGGCGTCACCACGGCGGTCGGCCGCAAGTTCCGGCTGCCGGTGCGGGAGTACGTGCTGGAGGTGGCCTTCGACCCGGCGGCGCTGCCGGTGTCGTGCGAGCAGTACCACCGGGCCGACGGACGCCCGGAGACGGCGGTGCCGGTGCGGGTCGACGCGAGCGGCTCCCTGCTGGGCGTCGCGCTCGACATCGGCCCGGGCACCTACGGCTTCCGCTGGCAGTGGTGACCGCCGCCCGGCCACCGCCGCCCGGCTCAGTCCACGCAGAACTCGTTGCCCTCGACGTCGAGCATCGGGATGCACGACTCGTTTTCCTCGTCGGCGACCAGCACCTGCACGATGCTCGCGCCCAGCGCGACCAGCCGGTCGGCCTCCGCCTTCAGCGTGGCCAGGCGCTCCTCGCCCACGAGGCCCGTGCCGACGCGCACATCGAGGTGCACGCGGTTCTTGACGACCTTGCCCTCGGGGACGCGCTGGAAGTACAGCCGTGGCCCCACGCCCGTCGGGTCGACGCAGGCGAACCACGCGCCCTCGCGGTCGGCGGGCAGGGAGCGCCCGAACTCGTCCCAGTCGGCGAACCCGTCCGGGGGCGGGACCGGGACGTAGCCCAGCACCTCGCACCAGAAACGCCCGACGCGCGCGGGGTCCGCGCAGTCGAAGGTGACTTGGAACGTCTTGATCGAACTCATCCGTCCACAATAGTCCGCCGCTCCGGCCGACGAGCCACTCAGCTGTAGTACCGGCGCAGCTGGGGCCACACCCGGGACCACTGTGGCGCCTTGCACAGGGCCACGTCCGTCCCGTCCTCCTCGTTCTCCACCGCGGCGTGGTGGATCTCCACCACCCGGCACTCGGTGAACTCCGGGCTGCGCGCGCCCACCACCAGCACCGGCCCGTCGGAGGTGTCCGCGGGCGGACCCCAGTCGGCGTAGGACATGTGCCCCGAGTGCGGCCGGGGCAGGCCGTGCTCCGGGCCGAACCGCTCGATCGCGCCCGCCTGCCCGTAGTTGCGCGCGAAGACCACCGCCTCGCCGCGCCGCTCGGCCGGGATGGTCGCCCACACCCGGGCGACGGTGGCGGTCAGCTCGGGCCAGCCGACCTGTTCGCCCGCCTCGGGGTTGATCGCGAGCACCGGACCCAGGGCCGGTGCGGGCAGCACGGGCAGGCCGACCACCACCGACACCGCCGTGCCGACGACCGCGCCCGTCCCCGCCCACACCCGGTGCCGAGCGGCCCAGCGCACCGCCGGCGCGGCTCCGGCCGCGAGCAGCACCACCAGCAACGGCATGGTGTAGTACGGCTTGCCGCCGCTGATCACGGTGATCGCGCACAGCACCGGGTAGGCCAGCGCGACCGACCGGTGGCGCGGCTCCTGCCACAACCGCACGAACCCCGCCACCCACACCGGCACCAGCACCGGCGACAGGTACAGCAGTTGCAGGGGCACGAACATCGCCCGGTTCTCGCCGCCGTCCACCTCGCTGATCCCGCCGGCCACCCGCAGCAGCGGGAAGTCGTGCCGGAGCTGCCAGAGGAACACCGGGGCCGTGAGCAGCGCCGCCACCAGCACCCCGACCGGCAGCCACCGGCTCAGCAGCACCCGGCGCGGCCCGGTGACCAGCAGCGCCACGCCCAACGACACGACCAGCAGCGGCACCAGCCACTTGTTGGCCATCGCCACGCCGACGGCCGCCCCGACCGCCACCCACCACCGGCCGTCGCCGCGCAGCACGCGCAGGAAGAAGTACGCGATCGCCACCCACAGCAGCAGGTCGACGGTGGCCGTGGACAGCATGTGCGTGATGCCGAGCACGAACCCGGACAACGCGGTCGCGGCGGCGGCGAAGACCTGGGCGGCCCGGCCGCCGCCGAGTTCGGCCGTGATCAGGGCCACCACGACGAGGGTGGCGGCGGCGAGCAGGGTGGCGGCCACCCGCAGGCCCGCCGGCGTCTCGCCCAGCAGCGCCGTGAACGCGCGCGCCAGCAGCGGTGTCAGCGGCGGCTGGTCGACATAACCCCAGGCCGGGTGCTTGCCGGCGGCCAGGAAGTACAGCTCGTCGCGGTGGAACCCGTACCGGTCGGACAGTGCGGTGAGCACCACCGCCTGCACCGCGACCACGACCCCCACCTCGCGCCACGCGAACCGCATCACGTCCCCCACAAGAGTGACCCCGGCCACACACCCTGGCGTGGTCCGCGCCACCCCGCAACGGCGGAATAGCGATCGACGCGGTACCGTTGTGCGCAGTAGTTGAAAGTGCAACTACTTGGACCGAGGAGCGGTTATGCAGTTCGGTGTCTTCACCGTCGGCGACGTGACGCCCGACCCCACCACGGACCGGACGCCGACCGAGGCCGAGCGCATCAAGGCGATGGTCGCGATCGCGCTCAAGGCCGAGGAGGTCGGCCTGGACGTGTTCGCGACCGGCGAGCACCACAACCCGCCGTTCGTGCCGTCCTCGCCCACCACGATGCTCGGCTACGTCGCGGCGCGCACGGAACGCCTCATCCTGTCCACCGCCACCACGCTGATCACCACCAACGACCCGGTCAAGATCGCCGAGGACTACGCGATGCTCCAGCACCTGGCCGACGGCCGGGTGGACCTGGTCATGGGCCGGGGCAACACCGGCCCGGTGTACCCGTGGTTCGGCAAGGACATCCGCGACGGCATCGACCTGGCCATCGAGAACTACCACCTGCTGCACCGGTTGTGGCGCGAGGACGTCGTGGACTGGCAGGGCCGCTTCCGCACCCCGCTCCAGTCGTTCACCGCGACGCCCCGGCCGCTGGACGGCGTGCCGCCGTTCGTGTGGCACGGCTCGATCCGCAGCCCGGAGATCGCCGAGCAGGCCGCGTACTACGGCGACGGCTTCTTCGCGAACAACATCTTCTGGCCCAAGGAGCACTTCCAGCGGCTGATCAACCTCTACCGGGAGCGCTTCGAGCACTACGGGCACGGCGCCGCGCACCAGGCGATCGTCGGCCTCGGCGGCCAGGTGTTCATGCGCCGCAACTCCCAGGACGCCGTCCGCGAGTTCCGGCCGTACTTCGACAACGCCCCCGTCTACGGGCACGGCCCGTCGCTGGAGGAGTTCACCTCGCAGACGCCGCTGACCGTGGGCAGCCCGCAGGAGGTCATCGACAAGACGCTGACCTTCCGCGAGCACTTCGGCGACTACCAGCGGCAGCTGTTCCTGATGGACCACGCCGGCCTGCCGCTCAAGACCGTGCTGGAGCAGCTGGACATGCTCGGCGAGATCGTGCCGGTGCTGCGCCGCGAGTTCGCCATCGGGCGGCCCGCCGACGTGCCCGACGCCCCCACCCACGCTTCCCTGCTCGCCGCCGCCTCGAAGGAGGGCGTGAAGTGACGACCCTGGCCGTCGTGTCGGCCGGTCTCGGTGAGCCGTCGTCCAGCCACCTGCTGGCCGACCGGCTCGCCGCCGCCGTCGACCGTGAGCTGCCCGTCGACCTCCGGTCCGTCCGGCTGCGCGACGTGGCGCGGGACGTGGCGGACAACCTGGTGACCGGGTTCCCCAGCGCCCGGCTGAAGGAGGTCGTGGACGACGTCGTCACGGCCGACGGGCTGATCGTGGTGACGCCGACGTTCAACGCCTCCTACAGCGGGCTGTTCAAGTCCTTCGTGGATGTGCTGGAGCCGGACTCCCTGGTGGGCAAGCCTGTGTTGATCGCGGCGACCGGCGGGACCGAACGCCACTCGCTGGTGCTCGACCACGCCCTGCGCCCGTTGTTCGCCTACCTGCGTGCCGTCGTCGTGCCGACCGGCGTCTACGCGGCGTCCTCGGACTGGGGCGCGCCGGAGGGCCTGTCGACCCGCATCGATCGGGCCGCGGGTGAGCTGGCCGGCCTGCTGGAAGGGCGGGTCGCGACCAAGCCGGCGGACACCTTCGTGCCCTTCGACCAGCTGCTCAACCGGCGGTGACGGCCGGGCGGGCGCGGCGGAAATGCGCCTGACCGCAGGGCCGATCGGCGCATAGAGTCCGATCATGACCTCTGTCGTGCCCGCCGCGCTCGCGCTCGCCACGCACAACTCCGACGTCCTGCACACCGTGCTCGCCGAGACCCGCGGGCACGAGCTGATCCGCCGGCCGGGCTTCACCGCGATGCGGGGACCCGGCCTGGTCCGCGTGCTGGTGCGGGGTCCGGAGCCGGCGGCGGACGACGTCGCCGAGATGGCGGACCTGGTCGCGGCGGCGGGGGAGCGGCGGGTGACCGTCGTCGAGGACCCGTTCGCCGTGCTCGACTGCGCGGACTGGGGGCTGGGAAGCCGGGAGCTGCCGGTCATGGCGCGGCAACCCGGTCCGGTGTCCCCGCCCGCGCTCGACGTGACGCCGGTGGAGACGGTGGCGCAGCTCGCGGCGGCGGAGAAGGTCGTGCTGGACGGGTTCCCGCTGCCCGGGTTCGCGCCGGGGGAGGCGTTGACGCCCGCCCTGCTCGACCGGCCCGAGGCGCGGCTGCACCTGGTGGCGCGCGACGGCGAGCCCACCGGCGCCTGTCTGTCCATCCTGGACGGTCACGCGACCGGCCTGTACTGGGTGACGACTCTCCCGGAGCACCGCTCCCGGGGCGTGGGGCGGGCGCTGCTCGCCGCCGCGCTCGACGGGGTGGACGGGCCGGCCACCCTGACCGCGACCGAGGCCGGCCGCCCGCTCTACGACTCCTTCGGCTTCACCGTCGTGGCGCACGCCAAGTGGTGGTGGAAGCCGACGGGGTGAGCGCGGGCGGGCCGGTCGGGGCCTTCGGGTCGGCGAACCCGGTGGTCAGACGTCCGCGCGCGGGGAATAGGTGAGGCAGTTCGCCGCGTGCCCGCCCTCGCCCGGACCGACGCGGATGTCGGAGGCCGAGCATTCCAGGTCCTTGTTGTACCGGCAGTCGGTGCGCGAACACGCGCCGACCTGGGCGATCACCCGGTCCAGTCCGCCCTTGCGCGACAGCGGGATGAACGTGCCGCAGTCGGCGGCGCCGTTGTGGCCGCTCACGGTGATGGCGAAGGCGTGGCAGCCGTCGTGGTTGTACGAACAGCCCGCGACCGTGCACTCGCTGACATGGGGCATTTCAGTGGTGGTCATCCCGGCTCCTCGGTCGATTGTTTCGCCGTTTCGCACAGTGCCCCACCTATTGCATGGTCGCAACACGAGAATGATTAGGTTAGCCTTACCATTCATTTCTTTCCGTGGTCGCGGGCCGCATTTCCTCCGGTCGAGGGTGCGACCGGTGTGCGCGACACACCACGGGGCGCTCGCGGACGGGGCGATGATCGGCCGGCATCGTGGCGGGGTACACACGTTCGACGGTCACCTGATCGAGCGGACGCGATCGCTGGAGGGGATGGGGAAGTGGTGGAGGAGCGGACCGTCGCGGGCCGGTACCGGTTGACGGACCGGATCGGCGCGGGTGGCATGGGCGTCGTCTGGCGCGCCGAGGACACCCGGCTGCGGCGCATCGTCGCGCTCAAGGAGTTGGTGACCCGCAACGGTTTCGACGCCGACTCGGTGCGCCGCGCGGTCCGCGAGGGCCGCATCGCCGCCCGGCTCCAGCACGCCAACGTGATCGCGCTCTACGACGTGGTCGAGGACGACGGCCGGCCGTGGCTGGTGATGGAGTACCTGCCCTCGCGCAGCCTCGCGGCGATCCTGGTCGACCGCGGCACCCTGCCGCCGGACGAGGTGCGGCGCGTCGGCGCGCAACTGGCGTCCGGGCTGGCGGCGGCGCACGCGGCCGGCGTCGTGCACCGGGACGTCAAGCCCGGCAACGTGCTGGTGACCGAGTTCGGCACGGTCAAGGTCACCGACTTCGGCACCTCCCGCGTGGCGGGGGAGGGCACGATCACGGCGACCGGCATGCTCGTCGGCACACCCGCCTACCTGGCCCCGGAGGTCGCGCGCGGCGAGGAGATCGGCTTCCCGGCCGACGTGTTCGGCGTCGGCGCGACCCTGTACGCGGCGCTGGAGGGCGCACCGCCGTTCGGCACCGACGGCAACCCCATCCTGCTGCTGCACCGGGCCGCCGAGGGCAAGTACCCGCCGCCGTCGAACGCGGGCACGCTGGAACCGGTCCTGACCCGCCTGCTCGACCCGAACCCCGAGACCCGGCCGACGATGGCCGAGGCGGTCCGGATGCTCAGCGAGGAGTCGACCGACCCGGCCACGGTGCTGGCCTCCGCCCTGCCCTCCGCGCCGGCGACCAAGGTGATCGTCCCGCCGAGCCCGCCCGCGGAAACCCCGGCCGACCCGACCCCTCCCGCCGACCCGACTCCGGAACCCGCCGCACCCGCCGCCGCGCCCGACGCCGGCAGCGGACCCGCGCCGACACCACCGCCCGCCACCCCGCCGGCTGGTATGACCCCGCCGGCGGACTACACGCCGGCCGCCGCGCCGCCCGCGCCGCAGTCACCCGCGCCGCAGTCACCCGCGCCGCAGTCACCCGCGCCGCAGTCACCCGCGCCGCAGTCACCCGCCGCGCCGCCCAGGCCGCAGTCGGCCGCGCCGCAGTCGGCCGCAGCGACTCCGGCGGACTACCAGCCCGCCGCCGCGGTCCCGCCCGTGACCCGGCCCATCGAGGACCCCGCCCACCGGGACCCCGCCCGCGAGGAGCCCGCCGACAAGCGCGACCGCAAGCGCCCCCTGCTGCTGGCCGGCGCGGCGCTGGCCGTGCTGCTCGTGGTCCTGCTGGTCGTGCTGCTCAACCGCGACAAAACGCCGCCGAACGACCAGGCCGGCAGCCCCACCGACACCACGACCACCACGACGCCGGCCCTCGAACCCACCACCGAGCCGCAGCAGCCCCCGGCCACCTCCACCGAGCAGCCCACCACGACCCAACCCCCCACGACCACCACCACCACGGCACCAGCGCCGCAGCCGGCCGGCACCGCGGACAAGGGCCTCGCCGACTACTACGCGCTCATGCCGGGCGACATCCAGGGCGGCTGGTCCCGCCTCACCGACGCCTTCAAGGCCACGCCACGGGTGGGGAGCTTCGAGCAGTACCAGAACTTCTGGAGCGGGATCGCCTCGGTGCAGCTCAGCAACGTCACCCTCCAGGACGCCAACCACGTCTCCGCCACCGTCACCTACCTCACCAAGGCGGGCGGCACCGAGAGCTACTTCCACACCTTCACCCTGGTGCAGGTCAACGGGACGTGGATGATCGACGGCCAGACGTGAGCGCCGAACGCCTGACATAGGGCCTTTCGGCCCATAGCGGGCACCGCCGACGGGCGTAGCGTCCCCGAGCAGGACTTCCGCCGCCGCACGGATGCTCGGAAGGAGCCGCGCCATGAAGCGGTCCGCTGCCGTCCTCGCTTCGCTGATCCTCGTCCTCGCCGGGGTCGCCGCCCCGGCCGGGGCGGCCCCACCCGCCGATCCGCTGGACGTCTACGTGGCGGAGGTGGCGCCGGCCGACGCGGCGGCGTTGGCCCGCCAAGGCTTGGACGTGGTGTCCAACCAGGTGGTCGGCGACCGGGTCCGGGTGGAACTGGTGCTGGCCGACAGCGAACGCGACCGGCTGGTCGAGCGGGGCGTCCCGGTGCAGGTCAAGAAGTCCAAGGACGGCAAGACCGCGCGCCAGTTGGCCGCCGAGCAGGCCGCCGACGGGCACACCGTGTGGCGGTCGTTCGACGAGACCGGCGGCATCCGCGACGAGCTGTACTCGCTGGCCCGCGCCAACCGCAACCTGGTCAAGCTGTCCGTCCTGGGCCGCACGGCGCAGAACCGCGAGATCATCGCCCTCAAGGTCACCCAGGGGGCGCCGGGCCTCAAGGACGGCGCCCGCCCGGCGGTGCTGTACTCGTCGTTGCAGCACGCCCGGGAGTGGATCAGCGTCGAGGTCAACCGGCGCCTGCTGCGCCACTACCTCGACCGCTTCAAGGCCGACGACCCGGAGATCAAGGACCTGCTCAAGAGCACCGAGCTGTGGTTCGTGGTGGTGGCCAACCCGGACGGCTACCAGTACTCGTTCGACACCGAACGCCTGTGGCGCAAGAACCTGCGGGACAACGACGGCAACGGCGTGGTCAACGTCGGCGACGGCGTCGACCCCAACCGCAACTTCGACGAGCACTTCGACTACGACAACGAGGGCTCCTCGACCGCGCCGTCCAGCGACACCTACCGCGGCCCGAGCGCGGCCTCCGAGCCGGAGACCAGGGCCATGCAGGGCCTGATCGACCGGATCAAGCCGAAGTTCCAGTCCAACCTGCACTCCTACGGCCCGTTCATCCTCTACCCGCAGGGCTGGCAGACCGGTTCCCCGGAGGCGGACAACCCGGTCTACGTGGCATTGGCGGGCACCGACGCCAACCCTGCGATCCCCGGCTTCGACCCCGGCATCAGCTCCGACGAGCTGTACGTGACCAACGGCGAGACCACCGACTACGCCGACAGCGCCGCCGGCACCGTGGCCTTCACCCCCGAGCTGGGCGAGGGCTGCGAGGGTTGCGGTTTCGTCTTCCCCGACGACGAGGCGCTGGTGGAGGCGGAGTTCCAGAAGACCCTGCCGTTCTCGCTGTCGCTGGCCCGGTCGGCGACCGATCCGGCCAACCCGAAGTCGGCCGCGGGCCTGACCACGCAGCCGTTCTACCTCGACCAGGCCGACGCCGACGCGGAGAACGGTCCGCTGTCGATGCTGGACTTCACCTTCGACGTCTCCTACGGCGACCCGCAGGAGGTCCGGGTGCTGGCCAAGCGGTCGCTCGGCGCGGTCACCGCGAAGTGGCAGGTCAACGGTGGCGCGGTGCAGAGCGCGGCGACCGGCGAGTGGACCGGTGGTGAGCGCTACGGCGCGGGCAACTCGAACTACTACCACGTGGTGAGCGGGCAGGTGACCGGCACGAACCCCGACGACTCGGTGAAGGTGTGGTTCGAGGGCGGTGGCGCGACCAGCCCGTCCTTCGAGTACCGGGTCGAGTCCGACAGCGGTGCCCGGGTGCTGGTGCTGGCGGCCGAGGACTACACGGGCGCGTCGCCGCTCAAGACCGGGGTGACCGCGCCGCAGTACCTGTCGTACTACACCGACGCGCTGGCCGCCTCGGGCACCAGCTTCGACGTTTACGACGTGGACGCCAACGGCCGCACCGCGCCGGACCCGCTGGGCGTGCTGTCCCACTACGACGCCGTCATCTGGTACACCGGCGACGACGTCGTCACCCGTGACGCGGGACGGCCCGCCGGCACGGCTTCCAGCCTCGCCCAGACCGAGCTGTTCGCGGTGCGCGACTACCTCAACGAGGGCGGGAAGGTGTTCTACACCGGCAACTCCGCCGGTCAGCAGTACAGCTCCGCCCTGGCTCCGCAGCTCTACGACCCGTTCCAGAACGCCTCGTGCGCCGACCCGGCCGTCGCGCCGCGCTGCCGCCCGCTGGGCGGGTCGGGCAACGGGCTCAACGACGTCATCGAGTACTGGTTCGGCGCGGGCCTGGTCAACGCGGGCGCGGGTCTGGACGCCAACGGCGACCCGAACGCCGTCGAAGGCACCGCGCCGCCGCTGGCGGGCCTGGCGTGGACGCTCAACGGCGCGGACTCCGCGCAGAACCAGAGCCGGACGGCGTCGTTCATCACCACCAGCGCCCTGCTGCCCGCCAACCGCTACCCGCAGTTCGCGAGCAGCCCGGTGGCCGCGTGGGCGCGTGCCGGCGGCCCGTTCGAGCCGCACACCGGCGAGTTCTACGCCTACTCGCAGATCGGGGACGTCTCCTACAAGCGGTTGACCCGGACGATCTCCGTGCCCGCCGGCGGCGCGCAGCTGTCGTTCTGGACCTCCTTCGACACCGAACCGGCGTGGGACCACGTGTTCGTCGAGGCCCGCCCGGTCGGCACGGAGACCTGGACGACCCTGCCCGACCTCAACGGCAACACCACCACCGCGACCGGTGACAGCTGCCCGGAGGGCTGGCGGGACATCCACCCGCACCTGGACCACTACCAGACCCTCAACGCCGACGGCACGTGCTCGCCGACCGGGACGACCGGCGTGTGGAACGCGTCGTCCGGCGGCTCGGGCGGTTGGCAGCAGTGGGCCGTCGACCTGTCGGCCTACGCCAACGGCCAGGTCGAGGTGTCCATCGCCTACGTCAGCGACTGGTCCGTGCAGGGGCTGGGCGTGTTCATCGACGACATCGTGGTGTCCACGGGCGAGGGCAGCACCTCGTTCGAGACCGGCCTGGACGGCTGGGCGTTCACCGGTCCGCCGGTGGGCAGCGCGGTGAACCCGAACAACTTCGAGCGCATCACCGCGGCCGGCTTCCCCGAGGGCGCCGCGGTGGCCACGGAGGACACGCTGTACTTCGGGTTCGGCTTCGAAGGGATCAGCGACGCGGCGACCCGCAATGCGGTGATGGACCGGGTCCTGGACCACCTCCTCGGCGGGTGAGCCCGCCGCCGACCGGGTCGGCGCGGCAACGCCGCCGCGCCGACCCGGTTCGGTTGTCCACAGTGGACTTGACGCCGGAAGTCCCACTCCTGAGCCGCAAAAGTGCGGTCGGGCGGCGTGGGACCATGCCTTCGTGGACCAGGAGATCGCCAACCACGTCACCGGCGGCGTGCACGCCCCCACCGTCCAGGCGGGCGTGATCGAGGGCGGCGTCCACTTCCACGTGGCCGCCGCCCCGCCGCCGGACGACCACCTGCTGCCGGCCGCCGTCCGGTCGCTGCTGCACGCCCAGATCAGCGCCGCCCACGAGCTGCCCTACCAGCTGCGCGGGGCGCGCCGGCCGTCGCTGGCCACCGTGTACGTGCGCCAGGACCTCGGCGCCGGCATCGAGGAACCCCGTGCCGAGGCGCCCCGGCCGACCCCGATCGTGGACGGCCACGGGCAGCTGGTCGAGGTGCCGCGCGCGCCGGTCGTGCGGGTGGCCGTGCGCCCGCCGGCCCGGACGGTCCGCGAGGCGCTCGACGGCGACGAGCACCTGCTGGTCACCGGCGGCGCGGGCCAGGGCAAGTCGACGCTGTCGCTGCGGCTGGCCGCCGACCTGGCCGCCTGGTGGTGCGGCACGGGGGAGAACCCGATCACCGAGGAGGCCGTGCCGCTGCGCCTGCCCGCCCGCGAACTCGCCGCCCGCCTCGACCTGCCCTTCTCCCAGGCCCTGGCCGACAGCGCGCACGCCGAGTACGGGGCCCTGCTGCGCGCGCCCGTGACCGCCGACCTGCTGGCCGAGCGCGTGGCGGGCCGGCGGTGGCTGCTGCTGGTGGACGCCCTGGACGAGGTGGCCGACAGCGCCGACCGCGACCGCCTGGTCACCGTACTGGCCTCCTGGGCCGGCGAGGACGCTCCCTATCGGGTGATGCTGACCACCCGTCCGGTGGAAGGTGGGGCGCTGGCCCCGCTGCACCGCATCGGCGCGGCCCGCTACGAGCTCCAGCCGTTCGACGAGGAGGCCCTGCTCTCCTTCGCGCACAACTGGTTCGCCGACGACGACCCGGACCTGGCCCACCGCTTCGTCCGCCAGATCCGCGCGGCCCACCTGGACGAGCTGGTCCGCGTGCCCCTGCTGGCCACCATCGCGGCGATCATCTTCGAACAGCGCTCCGACCGCCCGCTACCGGACAACCAGTACGAGCTGTACGAGTCCTACCTGGCCTTCCTCCGCTCGGCCCGCACCCCGACCGGTCCGTTCGAGGACCACCGCGAGGCCCTGCTGGAACACCTGGGCCGCATCCGCCTGGAAACCGACAGCTCACTCCTCGACGCCGCGCGCCACTGGGTCCGCACCCACGTCCCCGCCGGTGCCCTGCCCCCGGACTGGCCGGACGCCCTGACCGCGTTCCTGGTCTCCGTAGGCCCGTTGATCATCCGCACCGGCGACCTGCGCTTCCTGCACCACAGCTTCGCCGAACACCTCGCTGCGACCTCGATCGCCCGCGACCTACCAACCGCTTTCAACCCCCAACACCCAGAATTCGTCCGCACCCTGTACGCCGCCCGCCCCCGCGAACGCGGCCACTTCGCCCGATCCGTCCTCCTCCACCACACCCGCCTACGCCCCACCGAAGCCGACCCCCTGATCAGCCACCTGCACTCCGGCGACGCCGAACACCACCTCCTGGCCGCCCGCCTGCTGGCCAGACGCGTGCCCGCGAGCGCGTCGGTCGTGGACGCCTTCCTGGAAACCGTGTGGGGCTGGGCGATGACCAGCCTCTACCCGTGCGCCGAAATCCTCGCCCAAACCAGCCGCGCCACCCACCACCCCGGCCTGGCCGACTGGCTCACCACCCTGATGCGCACCACCACCGCCCCACCCGACTCCCGCATCGAGGCCGCCTCCGCCCTGGCAACCCGCCTGCGCGGCCCCCAGACCCCCGAGGCCATCGCCTTCCTGACCGCTCTCGTGGACGACCCGGACGCGTCCGTCTGGGAACGCCTGGACGCCGCCCAGGCCCTGGCCGACTGCGGCGAGGGCGAACGCGCAGCAGCCGAACGCGGCCTGCGCTCGGTCCTGGAGAACCCTTGGGCCTCCGGCTACCGCTGCCGGACAGCGGCGGTCGTGCTCTCCAATTTCGGCCGAGAGGCGCGCACATACGCGATCCAGTCCCTGACCCGCCTGCTCGACGACGGCACCACCCCACCGGATGACCTCGTGGAAGCGGCGACCGGGCTCGTCGAGATCGGCGCGGAGTTCCACGATCGCGGAGCCGAGATCTTCCACGCGATCCTGACCGACCCCGTGGACGGCACAGCGGGCAGGCGCGACGCGGCCCTGGGCCTGGCCTCGTTGGGCTCAGACCACAGCGCCGAAGCCGCCGGCATCCTCACCGCCTTGGCCCGCGACCCCCGCCGCGACCACTACAACCGTTCCCTCATCGCGGGAGTGCTGGCCGAACTGGGACCGCAACACCGCAAGACGGCGGCCGACTTGATCGTCTCGGCACTGGCTGATCCCTTTCTCACCCCGAACGACCGCTCACACTGGGCGAAGCAACTCGGCACGATGGGCGTGCAGTGGCGCGAGCCGGCGGCGAAGCACCTGCGCGAGGTGATCGCCGACGGCGGCGCGATGGTTGGAACCATGCGGGTGTGTGCCGGAGGGCTCGCGGACCTCGGGCCGGAGTACGTCGCCGAGTCGGCCGCCGAACTACGGCGGATGGCGACTGAGGTCGAGATGACGGAATCGGTCCGCACCTGGACGTGGGCGCGGCTCACCGAGTACGCCGAGCCGTACCGGTCGGAGGCGTTGCGCGAGTTGCGGTCACGGCTCACCGCACCTCGACTGCCGGCGGAGGAGCGGTGCGTGGTCGCGGGGCGCTTGGTCCGTTCGGGGCCGGAGTTCCACGACGAGGTGAAGCAGTGCCTGCTCGCGATCACACGCACAGAGATCGACTCGACCACGGTTCTCCGGGCTTGGACAGCCTTGGTGGACTTGGACCCTGGGCTGCGTGGGGAAGCGCTGGCGGCGTTCGAGGACATCCTTGTCCAGGGCGGTACCCGGTACATCCACTACGCGGCCGACCTGCCATCCTCCGACGAGGAGCACGACCGGGTCGCGGCAATCCTGCTCGGTGTCCTGGCGGACACCTCCGGGAGCCTCAGGAGCCGACAGGAGGCGGTTGATCCCCTGTTGCGGCTCGGGCGGCGCCATCACCGGGCCGTCGTGGACCTGGTGTGCACGATGATCCGCTCCATCGTGCGTGAATTCTCCGACTTCCCCTTTCTGGCCAGGTCCCTGACCGATGTCGGGGTGGAGCTGCGGAAGCAAGTCGCGGACGTGCTGTGTGAACTGCTGCCGCAAGCCGTCACCAGCGAGGCGGCCACTCGGATGGCGACGGCGCTGGGAGTGCTGGGCTTCGGCGACCGGCCCGAAGCCCTGGCTGCACTGCGCGGTGTCCTGGCCGACGGCTCCGCCGATCGCCATACCCGGGCGGAGGCGGCCGTGATGCTAGCGCGGTGCGTGCCGGAGGAAGCTAGCGAACTGGCTGCCGCCGTGTTCGAACCCGCTGACGACGAGAATTATCCTGGGGGCTTCCGTCGGCGAATGGCGACCTTGGCTGGAACCGGCGTCGATGTCGTGCCCCTGGTGCGCGGCCTGTACAAGAACCCCGATACGCCGCACTGGGTTCGCGTGGCGGCGGCCGGACTGCTGCACGACCTGGGTGAGAAGGGCGCACTCGACGAGCTGCGCCGCTTGGCAGACGACGAGTACCTGAGCCCTTCGGACCGGTGCACCGCGTTGATCGAGGTGGCCCGACGTGACCCGGCAGGGGATGAGGCGGTGCTCGCGTACTTCGAGGCCGTCGCCGGCAATGGCAGCGAACTGCTTGATGAACGCGCGTTCGTCGCACACTTGGCGGCGCACTACCGGTCCGAGCACGTTCCCTCCGCAGTGGCGCTGCTGCGTTTCGGCGCCTCCGACCGGACGGCGACACCAGACGAGCGAACCGCGTGCGTGGAACGCCTGCGCAACCTGTTCGTGGTGGAAGAGGTCGAGGTCGGAAGGCTCGCCGTCGAGGTGCTGGGGTATCCGGGCGCCCGGCGGCGTTCGCGACGCCTGGTGCTCCTGCTCGACCGGCAGAAGCGGACGGAGGTGGAAGGTGACCTGCTGGCCGACCGCTCACTGTCGCTCGCCGTGCGAGTGCCCCGATCCGACATGTGGGACGACCTGCCCTTGGCGGCCGAGGCGGAAGCCGAGATCCGTGACGTGCTGGCCGGGCCGGAGACCTCCACCGGGGAACGGGTTAACGCCGCGATCGCGCTGGCGACGCTGTCCGGCCATTTCGTGCCCGAAGCGACCAGCGTCTTGACCGGCATGCGGTCGCGCGAGGCCCGCAAGGCGTTGGCCGGACTGGGGGCGGCGCAGTGGCGGCAGGTGGTGGGTGAGGCGGAGCGCGAGGTTCTCGATGGTTCCCTGCCGTTGCGAGAGCGGGTCGAGACGGCGTTGATGGTCGCCGAGATCGCGCGGGTCCTGCCCCAGTCGGTGGTGGGATTCCTGCGCGAAGCGGTGGCGAGTGTGTCTTACCTGAGCCGCTTGCGCATCCGGTTCGCGTTGCGGAAGACCGATGGGCTGCACCCCGTGCGGGCGATGCGCGATGACACCACCCTTCCCTCCGCTGTCCGGTGGCGGGCAGCGGTCAAGCTGGTGCCCTACGACGTGGCCGACCGCGCGGCGGCGGTCTCGTTGCTGCACGCGATCGCCACCGATCCCGCGCAGAAGCCCGCGTTGCGGCACCAGGTCACTCACGACCTCGCCCGGCTCGGGACGCCTGGCAGGGAGAAGGCGGTGGCGGTGTTGCGCTCGATGGCGACTGCGGAGGAGATCCCGGTCGCCATCCGGATCAGGGCGGCGAGTGAACTGTTGGATTCCGCCCCGGCTTGGCGGAGGGAAGCGTTGGCGCTGTTGCGGGGTTTCCGCGGCACCGCCAACCCGTTCCTCCGCGGGCGGGCACTGCTGGGGATCGGTCAGCTCGAACCGGCGGAAGCGGCCGTCCAGTTGGCGGCTATGGCCGTGGACCCGGAACTGCCGGCGATATCGCGGGTTCGGTGTGCCGAGGACGTGGTCAGCCTGTGGAGGCCGTTGCGGGAGAGGGCTGTGGTGGCGGTTCGGGCGGTGGCGTGCGACGAGGGGATTGCCCGGCATGTTCGGCGGCGGGCGGCGCGGGACTTGGCCCTGTGGAGTGAGGTGTGTCGTGAGGAGGCGCGCGGACTGGTACGGGAGCTAAACGTTCGTGGCGATCACGATCGTTGCGGCCGTGATCCATCCCAGTGAGGTGTAGAGGGCCTGGCCGTCCTTGCTGGCCAAGAGGATGCCGGTGTGGGCGTCCAGGTTCGCCGCCTCGGTGACCAAGGTGCCCATGACCACCGTGCCCAGGCCGCAGCGGCGGTGGTCCGGCTGGGTTTCGATCCTGTCGGGGACCGCGTGGCCGTCGACCACCGAGGCCTGGCCGCTTGCCGCCAGCGCCTCCCCGTCGTGGATCTCGACCTTGAGCACGCTGCCGGTGGAGGTCGTGGTGACCTGGTAGGGAGCAGGGGCGACCCGGGTCGGGTGGCCGGTCAGGGTGCGGGTCATCAGGTACTCGTGCGCGTCGCGGGGGGTCAGGCCGGCCGCGCGGAGGGTGTGTTCGACCTCGTCGGGTCTGGTGGTGGCGACGGTGACCCAGGTCGTCCTCGTCGCGGCGGCGGCCTCCGCGCCGAGGGTGTGGAGGGTCGTGTCGTCGTCGTGGAGTGCGATGATCTCGCGGTAGCGGGAGGGCTGGTCCTGGACCGAGTGCAGGCCGCCCCGGGCCTCCTCCGGCACCGCCCAACCCCGGCACTCGCGCCAACCGCGCTCCCACTGGCGCATGAGGTCGGTCAGGGTGGTGGTGCGGGTGGTGCCGGTCATGGGTCCTCCGTCGCTCGGCTTGTTGCAAGCTTATGGCAATAGACGACCGGATGAAAGAGGTGCCAGGTGGGACTGGTCGAGCTGGACCTGCCCGACCCGCTCCGGCTGCGCGGCCGGTGGGCGGCCTTCGCGGCGGTCTGCGCCGCACGCGGCTGGGGCGACAACTGCCACGCCGACGGACACGTGTGGCACTACGACGACGGCGGCGGCAACTGGGCGGACCTGCACCACCTGGGCGGCGGCCGAGCACTCCTCCTGGGCCACGACCACGAGTACTCGGAGACCTACTACGCCAACGCCGCCGAGTACTTCGAGGAGGAGGAAACCGACCTCCTCGCCGGCGCCCCGGAGTGGTGGTACCCACCGGTCCGCGCGGTGATCGACGAGGGCCGGTGGGTCGGTTTCGCCTACGGCTTCGAGGACGGCCGCTGGCACCGCGCCCCCTACGACCTGGACGACGGCTTCGACTCGGTCAACCTGCCCGCCCTGGACACCCGCCGCTGCCACGAGCTGATCACCGACTTCATCCAGGACGCCCCCCAACCCAACACGGGGGCGATCGACGCCCTGATCGCGGCCGACGGCGAGGTGACTGAAGCGCACCTGGCGGCGGTCGTCGGTCCGACCGGGTGGGACGTGGCGGCGGGCGTGGCGGCGGCCCGTCGGTTCCGGGAGGCGTGACACCACACCTCCCGGAACCGGCTCAGGACACCGTGGTCGGTTGTTCTTCTTCCTCTTCGGTGAGGAACCCGCCCGACTGGTGGTGCCACAAGCGGGCGTAGGTGCCTTGTTCGCGGAGCAGTTCGTCGTGCGTGCCCTGTTCCACGATGCGGCCCTGGTCGAGCACGACCAGGCGGTCCATGCGGACGATCGTGCTCAGCCGGTGGGCCACCACGATCGCCGTGCGGCCCTCCATCAGCCGCCACAACGCCTCCTGCACCAGGAGTTCGCTCTCCGAGTCCAGGGCGCTGGTCGCCTCGTCCAGCAGCAGGATCGGCGCGTCCCGCAGGATGGCGCGGGCCAGGGCGACCCGCTGGCGTTGGCCGCCGGAGAGCTTCACGCCGCGCTCGCCGACCAGGGTGTCGAAGCCGTCGGGCAGGGTGCGTGCGAACTCCGTCACGTGGGCCGCGCGGGCGGCGCGTTGGATCTCCTCCTCGGTGGCGTCCGGGCGGGCGAAGGCGATGTTGTCGCGCAGGGTTCGGTGGAACATCGCCGGTTCCTGCGGGACGTAGGCGATCAGGCCGCGCAGGTCGGCCTGGCGGAGCTTGGCGATGTCCTGGCCGCCCACGAGGATGCGTCCGCCCTGGATGTCCATCAGCCGCAACAACAACCGGGTCAGCGTCGTCTTGCCGCCGCCGGACCGGCCCACCAGGCCGATCTTCGTGCCGCCCGGGATGTCCAGGTCCAAGCCCTGGAACAGGGGCTTGCCGGGAGCGTGCGCGAAGTCCACCCGGTCGAACCGGACGTCCCCCGCGCCGGCGCGCAACGGCTCGGGCGCGGGCGGGTCCAGGACGGTCGGCGGGTCCAGCAGCAGTTCGGTGAACTGGGCCGCCTCGGTCAGAGCGCTCTCCAAGCGCCGGTAGATCTGGTTGAACTCGAACATGATCCGCGTGGCGCTGGAGTAGTAGGTGAACGTCACCAGGATCGCCTCGACGCCCAGCCCGTCGCTCAGGCCGACCGCCAGCAGCAGGCCCAGCGCGTTGGTGAGCACGGACATCGGCGCGACCAACGTGTCGATGCGCAGGTTGCCGTAGTCCCACGACCGCATCGCCAGCCGCCGCGACTCGGCGACCCGTGCCCGGTGCTCGGCGGCCTCCCGGTGCTCCGCCGCGAACGCCCGGACGGTCTCCATGTTGGTCAGCGTGTCGGCGACGTGCCCGGACACCCTGGCGTAGGCGGCCTCGCGCTCGTCGACCAGCTTCTGGCGGCGGCGCACCAGCGGCGCGACCCCGAAACCGGTCACCAGGATCAGGCCGATCAGCACCACGACCAGCATCGGGTCGTAGCGCCACAGCACCACCGACGCGAACACCAGCGGCACCAGGTTGGCGATCACCGAGAACGCCAGCGTGTCCACGAACTCCTCGAACCGCGAGGAGAACCCGAGCACCCGCTTGGTCAGCGAACCCGCGAAGTTGTCGTGGAAGAACGCCGCGTCCTTGGCCAGCAACTCGTCCATGCCCACCACGTTCAACCGCTCGATGCCGCGGCCGTCGGTCCGGTTGAGGCAGTGGATCCCGATGCGCCACAACACTTCCGCGAGCAGCAGCACGCCGGCGAAGCCCAGGACGTAGGGCAGGACCGTGGCGGCGGTGTGGTCGCCACCGCCGGCGAGGTGGCCCACCAGCGAGGCGACCACCAGGGGTGCGAGGTAGTTGATGCCGATGTTGCCGAGGGCGGGCATGATCAGGGCCGGTGCGGCCATCGCCTTCTGGCGCACCAGCTCGCGGCCGTAGTAGCGCAGTGCCAGCACGACCGCCGTCTTGCGTTGGCGCGGAGGGGTACCCGCGGGGTCGGGCGATTCGGGCACAGTGATCCCTTCGCCGGGGTTTTTGTGGGGTTGCCACGACATGCTGCCGCAGCCCCGGGCGGGCCGGCGAACGAATATCGGCGCGATGCGGTCCCACTCCGCACGGTTGCGGACAGCGCGAACCGGCGGTCCACGGTGGACGGTCAAGGGGTCAGGTCAGCAGGAGCCTGCCGTCCAGCGCCAGCGGGGCGTGGGCCAGGTTGGGCTGGTAATGGCGTTGGAAGACGTGGGCGGCCAGTTCGCTGCGGCTGCGGACGCCGACCGTGTCGAAGATCTTGGTGAAGTAGCCGGCCAGGGTGTTCCGGGACAGGTGGAGCTGGGCCATGATCTCCTCGGTGGAACGGCCGCGCAGCACCAGCTCGGTGACCTCCCGGTGGCGGGGGCTCAACGCGTAGGCGTCCAGGACGATGGCCGTCAGCTCGGTCAGGTCGGGCGGACCCACGGAGATGGTGACGGCGCCGTCGGCGGGCATCGCGTAGGCGGTCAGGGAGATCCACGCGCCGGAACGGGTCTTCGCGTGCGAGCGGACGCTGCCGCGCGGACCGGCGGTCCGCGCCCTGGCGGCCAGGGCGCGCAGGGTGTGCGGCGAGTCGTCGGCGTGGTGCGGGCGGCCGTCCTCCTGGAGTTCGGTGAGCAGGCGGTCGGCCGTGCTGGTGCTGTGGGTGATGCGCTGGTCGGCGTCCACCACGACCAGGCCTGTGCCGTCGACGGTGGTGCCGGTGTCGGTGCCGTGGCGCAGGAACGACCGGCGCAGGGCCTCGGTGGCCGGTGCGACGACGGCGTGGGCGGCGGCGAGGTCGGCCGCGGTGAACGGGGTGGTGGCGCGGCACCACACCAGCAGGCCCCAGGTGCGGGCGCCGTCGCGCAGGACCACGCGCAGCTCGTCGGCCAGGCGCAGCGGCGCGAGGATGTCGCGGTAGTAGGTGCTCGACGCCAGGTCGCCCCCGGTCGAGGCGGACAGCAGGCTGACCGGCGACTCGCGGCGGGCCAGGGCGCGGACGTTGTCGACGCCGTCCTGCTCGACGTGCTCGATCTCGAACAGCCGGGGCATGACGTCGGCCGGGAAGCCCTCGTGGTGGACGCCCCCGGTGTCCAGGAGGGTGGACGGGTCGAGCAGGACGCCGCACCACACGTCGGCGGGCACCGCCCACAGCAGGGTGTCGGCGGCGCGGGTCAGGACGTCGGCTGCGGTCGTGGCGGGGGCCAGGTTGTGGCCGAGCCTGGCCTTGAGCTCGTTGCGGGAGCGGGACGGTGGCACGGGACTCCCCCTCGTGGACCCCACAGATTTCTGTGGTTCCGGGCGGTGCGCGGTCCTCTTACGGTCGGTTGCGTCGAGGGACGCACCCAGTGGTTCGTTCGAGCGCCCCCGATCGCAACCCGTGCCGGGATAACGAATCGGTCCCGGTCGCGAACGTGAGGAACCCGCATGACCGAGGAGCCCACCGCACTGGACCCGCCCCCGCCGCCTCCACGCGAGCAACCCCCGCCTCCACAACCCCCGCCACACGAGCAACTCCCGCCGCGCAAGCAACCCACGCCGCCTCCACAACCACCGCTTGCGCAACCGCTGCCTCCGCAACCACCGCTTGCGCAACCGCTGCCTCCGCAACCGCCGCTTGCGCAACCACCGCCTGCGCAACCACCGCCGCCTGAGCACCCGCTCCCGCCCCGACCGTTCCCGCCCCAGCCGCCCGGACGCCCCGCCGATCCCCGCGTCGCCCCCGCGGCGGAGCACGACAGCGGGGTGTTCGGGTGGGCGCGGCGGTGGCTGGGGCTGGCCGACGCGCTCGTGCGGCGGGCCGTGGAGGACTCCGTGCCCGACCGGGTGCTGTCCTTCCGGGAGGTCGTCGGCTACCTGGTGGCCAACCGGCCGGCGGGCGCCGAGCGCGGTGTCCTGCTGCGGCGGCGCCGAACGGGCGCGTGGGCGTTCCAGCTCGCCTTCCTCGGCCCCGACGGCGACCCGCTCGACGACCGCGCCGGCCGGGTGATCGGGCACGTCGTGCTCGCCCGGGACTGCGACGAGGAGTTGCGGGAGCTGTTCGGCGACCGCGACCTGATCCTGTTCGACTGACCCGGGAGGAGCACCGACGTGCTGGAACTGATCCTGTCCGCGCTCGCCGGCCTGATCATCGAAGTGGTGCTGACCGTCGTCGTGCTGGCGTTCGCGGCGGTGGTGGACTGGTTCGTGCAGCGCTACGCCTCGATGGACGAGGACGACATCGCCTTCACCCTGCGCCAACAGCTCGACACCGGCGCTTTCACGGTGGTCCAGGGCATCTTCGACCAGGCCACCGGCCAGGTCACGGAGGCCCGCCGGGTCAACGCCAACCGGCTTGACCCGCGCCTGGCCCAAGCCCACGCCCGCGAGAACCTCGCCGTCTACACCTGAGGAGCCGGGCATGGAAGCCGTGGTGTTCGTCGCGATCCTCGCACTCGTGCTCTACCTGCTGTTCCGCCGACCTCGCCGCAGAACCAGCACGGCCGCGACGGTGCTGGGCGTGGTCGCGGCCCTCGCGGCGGTGGCGGTGTTGGCGTGGCGGGAGATCCAGCTGTGGTTCGACCGCCACCGCGCGCCCGCCACGCTCGGCGAACTGGTCCGCCGCGAGCTGGAGACCGGCCACTACGAGGTCGTTGCCAACGTCCTGGACCGCGGCGGCACCCCGAAGCACACCCGCACCTGGCGCACTTCGCGGCTGGACCCCGAGGTACGGCGCCGCTTCGGCGACTCGGACCGGGTCGTCGTCTACACGTCCTAGGAGGGAGTTCCGCGTGCTGGACGACCAGTACCGGCTGGAGGTGCTCGGCCTGCCCGCCGACCTGCCCCCGGTCGCGGCGGCGGCGTTCCGCGGCAGGCTGACCCGCGGCGCCCGCGAGCTGTTCGACGAGACCGGGCTGCACGAGATCAACCTGGTGGTGCGCCGCGAGGGCACGGCGCCGCCGCCGGAGGCCGCGCTGGACCTCGACCAGCGCATGTCGTACTTCCGGGTGGTGCGGCCGGGGCACGACTTCGGCCGGCTCGTGCTGCCCCCGGACACCTTGGAGGAGCTGCACCGCGCCATCGACGCCGTCCGCCTGCGGCACCTGGTGTTCGACACCTGGGGCCTGCGGGCCGTCGAACCGCACCCGCGCACCGCCATCGGCCTGCACGGCCCGCCCGGCACCGGCAAGACGATGATCGCCCACGCCCTCGCCACCCACCTGGGCAAACCTTTGCTGCCCGCCCGCACCTCGCAGCTGGAGAGCAAGTACCACGGCGAGGGCGGCAAGTACCTGACCGCGTTGTTCGAGGCGGCGAAGCGGGCGGACGCCGTGCTGTTCGTGGACGAGGCCGAGTCGCTGCTGTCCCGGCGGTTCGAGAGCCTCGGGCAGGGCGCCGAGCACGCCGTGAACACCCTGCGCAGCGAACTCGTGCAGCACCTGGACCAGCACGAAGGGGTGGTGGTGTTCGCGACGAACCTGGTGCGCTCCTACGACCCGGCGATCAGCAGCCGCCTGCACCACGTGCTGGTCCCCGCGCCCGACCACGCCGCGCGCGAGGCGATCTGGGCGGCCCACCTGTCCACCGGGCTGCCGCTGGCCGACGACGTCTCCCCGGCCGCGCTCGCGGAGACCGGTGACGTGGTGGGCCGCGACATCAAGCGGGCGGTGATCGGGGCGGCGATCGCGGTGGCCCGGCGCGGTGAGCACGTCGTGCGGCACGCGGACCTCGCCGACTCCCTGGCCCGGCTGCTCGCCCAGCGCCCGGCGGTCGGCGACCAGGTCACCGAGGAGGAACGCGCGGCGATCGCGGAGGGCCTGCGAGCGCGCGGTAACGGCGGATGACCAGCCACTGGGCGGCGACCGCGGCGGCGGTGAGGACCAGCACCACCAGCGTGGCCGCCGCCGCGTGGCCGTAGCGCAGGTACTCGAAGGCGTTGCGGTAGACGTACAGCGGCAGGTACGTGGTCGAGTACGGCGGCGGGCCGCCCTCGGTGACCACCAGCGCGGGCACGAAGGAGAACTGGAAGCTCAGGATGGTGTCCCGCAGCAACAGCAGCGCGATGACCGGCGACAGCAGGGGCAGCGTGACCCGCCGTGCCAGCGACCAGGCCGACGCGCCTTCCAGGGCGGCGAGTTCGTGCACCTCGCGCGGCAGCGCCCGGCGGGCGGCCAGCAGCACGACCAGCATCTCGCCGATGGTGAACAGGCTCATCACGATGATCGCCGCACGGGCGTCCTCCGGCGCGGTGAGCCAGGCGGGCACGGCCGTGCCCAGCGCGGTCCGCCCGTTCTCGCCGCCCAGGCGCAACAGCTGGTTCACCGGCCCGTACAGCGGGTTGAGCAGCCACAACCACAGCAGCCCGTAGGCGATCTCCGGCACGGCGGTGGGCAGGGTGGCGACCGTGCGGGCGGTGGCCGCGCCGGGCGCCCGGCGGTGCAGCAGCAGGGCCAGCCCGAGCGCGAGGGCCACCCGCAGCGGTACCGCCACCGCCGCGAACACCAGCGAGTTCACCAGGGCCGCGCGGAACGGCACGCTGGTGGCCAGTTCGGCGAAGTTCGCCAGGCCGATCCACTGCGGCGGCCCGATCAGGTCGTACTCGGTGAACGCCAGCGCCAGCGTCACCAGCGCCGGGCCGAACACCAGCACAAGGAGCCCGACCAGGTACGGCAGCAGCATCAGCCACAGCTGCTTGTCCTTTTTAGACACTGCGCGTCCCGGACGCGTCGAACAGGTGCAGTTCCCCGACCTCCAGGCACACCTCGGCCCCCACCTCGGGCTGCTGGGACGAAGGCACCCTTGCGACCACGGGGTGCGACCGCACGTCCAGGTGCACGTAAGCGTCCTCGCCCACCACCTCCACCCGCACCACCCGGCCCGGTACCCCGTCGTCCACCAGCCGCACCGCCTCCTGTCGGAACCCGACCCGGTGGCCGCCGCGCCACGGGCCGTCGCCGGGCAGCACGTTCATCGGCCCGACGAACGTTGCCACGAACTCCGTCGCCGGCCGCCGCCACACCTCCTCCGGCGTCCCGACCTGCTCGACCCGCCCGTCGCGCACCACGGCCACCCGGTCGCCCAGGATCAGCGCCTCGACCCGGTCGTGCGTGACGTGCAGCATGGTCGCGCCGACCCGGTCGTGCAGCGCCCGCAACTCCGCCCGCGTCCGCTCCCGCAGCGGTCCGTCCACATTGGACAGCGGCTCGTCCAGCAGGAACACCGCCGGCTCCCGGACCAGCGCCCGCGCCAACGCGACCCGCTGCCGCTCGCCGCCGGACAGCTGGTGCGGCCGGCGGTCCAGCAGGTGCTCGCAGCCCACCACGGCCGCCGCCCGGGACGCGATCGCCCGCGCCGACCCGCGCCGCAGGCCCCGCACCCGGTGCCCGAACGCGATGTTGTCCGCGACCGTGAGGTGCGGGAACAGGGCGTGCGACTGGAAGACCATCGCCACGTCCCGCTCACCCGGGCTCAGCGCCGTCACGTTCCGCCCGGCGATCCGGACCGTCCCCGCCGCCACCGGGTGCAGGCCCGCGACGACCCGCAGCAGCGTCGACTTGCCCGCGCCCGACGGGCCGAGCACCACGAGCAGCTCACCGCGCTCCACGACGAGGTCGACGCCGCGCAGCACGTCGTCCCGCCCGTGCGCGGCCCGCACCCCGACCAGTTCGACCCCGGTCACTTGCTCGCGCGTTCGAACAGCGGTCGGGTCTGCTCGTCCAGCTCCCGCACGACCTCGGCCGTGGGTTTGTTGTAGTACAAGGCGTTCTCCAAGATCCCGTTGGCCACGTCCTCGATCTCCGGCCACGTCGAGATGGTCGGTGTCGCCCGGATGCTCGGGATCGAGTCCAGGAACACCTGCGCGCTGCGCGGCTTGGCGGCGGGGTCCAGGAACGCCGGCGACTGGGCCACGGCCTTGTTCGACGGCACGGTCCGCCCGGTCCCGGCCATGATCTTCGCTCCCTCGGGTCCCAGCGCGAACTCCACGAACTTCCACGCCGCAGCCTTGTCCGACGACCCGCGCGTGACGCAGTAGGCGTCGCTGTGCAGCACGGTCGCGGGCGTGCGGTGCACCGGCAGCGCGGCCACGTCCCAGTCGAACCCGGAGACCGCGCGGAACGTCGTGGTGGACCGGCGCGAGGACATCAGCATCCCGAGCTTCCCGGCGGCGAACCGGGCCTCGTCGTCCTGGCTCTCCACCTCCTGGTCGGTGGGCACGGCCCCGTGCAGGCCACGCAGGTCGATGAAGTCCTGCAACGCCTCCACCGCCGGCTCGTCCAGCGCGAGCCGAGCGGGGGAGTGGTCGTCGTCGAACAGCTTGCCCCCGTTGGACCACACGAACGGGGCCAACCGGACCAGCTCCGGCGACACCCCCAGGCCGTACTCCGCGGGCGGCGGACCGGTCGGGGCCGCGCCGGGCTGGTCGGTGTCGACGCCCTTCACCACGTCTCCGTTGGCGTCCCGGGTCAACGCGATGGCGGTGGCGACCATGTCGTCCCACGACCACCCCGGGCGCGGCTCGGCGACCCCGTACTTCTTGAACAGGTCCTTGTTGTAGTAGACGACCAGGCTGGAGATGTTCTGCGGCATGCACATCTGCTCGCCGCGCACTTGGAAGGCCTCCAGCGCCTGCGGGTAGAAGTCGTCGGCCTTCAGCGTCTTCGACGCGGTCAGCATCGGTCCCGCCGGCTCGATGGCGTCCTTGGCCGCGAACTGGCCGTAGAACCGGTAGTTCATCAGGAACAGGTCCGGTGGCTTGCCGCCCGCGATGGACGTGGACAGCCGCGCGATGAGGTCCTTGCGGTCGCTCGCCTCGACCAGCCGCAGGTCCGCGCCGGGGTGCGCCTGCTCGTAGGCGGCCTCCAGGGACCGGTAGGCGGCCAGCTCGTGCGGGTCGCCGAACACCAGCAGGCTCGTCGCCGACCCGTCCTCGCCGCCCGCGCACCCCGCCACGACCAGCGCCGCAGCCACCGCAAGGGCACGTGCTCTCACCGGGAGACCCCCTTCAACTCGCGTTGCGCGACCACGAAGACCACCAGCGCGGGCACGGTCGCCACGACCGCGCCCGCCAGGAACACCGGGAAGTCCGCCGCGTCCAGCGCCGCCAGCGACCGCAGCGCCAGCGGCAGGGTGAACAGGTCCCGGTCGTACAGGAACACCAGCGGGTCCAGGAAGTTCGACCACGTCAGCACGAACGTCAACGCGGCCGTGCCCGCCGTCGCCGGCCGCACCAGCGGCATCCCGACCCGCCACCACGTGCGCAGCGGCGACAGGTCCTCCATCGCGCACGCCTCCCACAGCTCGCCCGGCACCGCCCGGAAGGCCAGGTAGTAGACCAGCGGGAACAGCGGGGAGCCCGCGATCAGCGCGGGCGCGACCAGCGGCACGAGAGTGTCGGTCAGCCCCGCCACCCGGAACACCGCGAACCTCGGCACCAGCAGCGCCACCGCCGGGACCATCAACGCCACCAACGACAACGCCGCCACCCAGCCCGCCACCCGCTGCGGCAACCGGGCCATCGCGAAGCCCGCCATCGAGGCGACCACCACGCTCAGCGGCACCGCCACGGCGCACACCAGCAGTGAGTTCACCGTCGCCCGGACCAGCCCGCCCAGCTCCGCCGCCAGCCGGTACCCCTCGACCGACACCGGCGCGGGCACCAGGTCGGGAGTGGTCGGCGGCGGCAACCCGGGCCGGTGCAGCGACCCGGACACCAGCAGCGCCAGCGGAGGCAGGAAGACGGCGACCACCGCCACCGCACCCCAGCGCCGCCACACCCGCGAACCCACCCCTTCCACCAGGACGCGCCACGGTCCCACGCCCACCCGAACCAGGACAACGGTCGGCCGTAAACGGTGAAACACCCCCGCAATTCGGCCCTACCGGACACCCCGGACCGTCCGGACCATGTGCGGCAACCCTGCCCACCGGAAGGCCTGCCATGCGCCGCAGAACGGTCCTCGCCCTGCTCGGCACCTCCCTGCTCTTACTGCCCGCCGCGGCCGTGCCCGGCGTGGCCGACCGCGTGATCGGCTCCCTGCACGTGGAGAACGACAACCCCCTCGGACCCGGCGGCAGCGACGAGTGGTTCGCCCGCCAACGCCTGCACCCCACCCCCGTCGACATCGGCGCGAACCTCACCCGCGCGGTGCGCGAGGCGGAAGCCCTGCGGGACGGGCACGCCCTGTCCGTGCAAGCCGCCTGGCAGTCCCTCGGACCGGGTCTGGGCGGCCGGATCTCCGACATCGCCGTCGACCCCACCCGACCCGACACCGTGTACGTGGGCGCGGCCTCCGGCGGCGTCTGGAAGAGCACCGACGGCGGCACCACCTTCAGCTACTCGTGGCAGCGCGACCTGCCGCAGTCCACGGGCGCGCTGGCCGTGAGCAGCAACGGCACCCTGTACGTCGGTACCGGCGAGGGCGCGCCCGGCTCGGCGTCGTACTCCTTCCCCGGCAACGGGGTCTACCGCTCCACCGACGCCGGCGCGACCTGGCAGCACCTGGGCCTGGACGGCACCGACCGCATCGGCCGCATCTCCATCGACCCCGCCAACCCCAACCGGATCTTCGTCGCCGCCGCGGGCAAGCTCTACCAGCCGGGCGGCACGCGCGGCATCTACGCCACCACCGACGGCGGCACGACGTGGCGGCAGGCCCTCGCGGGCGTGAACACCACCACGGGCGGCATTGACGTGTCGATCAGCCCGGCCGAGCCGAACTACGTCTACGCGGCGATGTGGGACCACACCCGCAAACCCGAGGGCCGCACCTACGGTGGTGTCGGGACGGGCGCGTACCGGTCCTCCGACGGCGGCCAGACGTGGACGCGGCTGGGCGGCGGGCTGCCCGCGCCCGACGCGAACAACGGCCGCCTGGGCATCGCGGTCGCCAAGTCCGACCCGGCCCGGCTGTATGTGATCTCCGCCGACACCACGGGCAACTTCCAGGGCTTCTGGACCTCCACCAACCGCGGCGACACGTGGACCAGGATCACCAACACCAGCGCGCTGTCGTCCTCGCAGTCGACGTTCGGGTGGTGGTTCGGCCGGATCTTCGTCGATCCGGCCGCCGCGCAGCACCTGTGGGTGCCGGGCGTGCCGATGCTGGAGTCCACCAACGCGGGCAGCAGCTGGACCAGCAACAGCTCGTCCTTCCACGTCGACCAGCACGCGGTGGCGGTGGACCCGAGGGTGTCCGGCCGGGTGTTCATCGGCAACGACGGCGGTGTCTACCGCTCGACCCAGAACGGCTCGCTGTCCGGGACGTGGACCAAGGCCCGCAACCTGTCCAACATGCAGTTCTACACCGCCGCCGTCTCGCAGCAGGACCCGACGCGGATCAGCGGGGGCTTGCAGGACAACGGGTCCGTGCGGTCCTGGGCGGGCTGGGGTCAGATCTACGGCGGCGACGGCCTGGCCAACGTCATCGACCCGACCAACCACAACAAGGTCTACGCGTGCGCCCAGAACGGGCAGTGCGTCCGGTCGACCGACGGCGGCAACACGACGTCGGCGTTCGGCAGCACCACGTCCACGCGGCGCGGCTGGCTGACGCCGGTCGTGCTGGACCCGAGCAACCCGGCGATCGTGTACTACGGCGGCAACCGGCTCAACCGGTCCACCAACTCGGCCCAGTCCTTCAGCGTGATCAGCAACGACCTCACGCACGGCACGTGGGCCACGATCAGCGCGATCGGCGTGGCCAAGAGCGACGGCCGGGTCGTGTACGCGGGCACCGAGGACGGCCGCATGTGGGTCACCCGCGACACGGGCGCCACCTGGCGGGAGATCACGACCGGGCTGCCGACGCGGTTCATCACCCGGGTCACCGTCGACCCGACGGACGCGAACCTCGCCTACGTCACCGTCTCGGGCTACCGCAACGGGTCCGACCTGGCACACGTGTTCCGGACCTCCGACGGCGGCACGACGTGGACCGACATCTCCGGCAACCTGCCGGACGCGCCGGTCAACGAGATCGTCCTGGACCCGCTCAACCGCTCGATCCTGTACGTGGGCAGCGACGTGGGCGCGTTCGTGTCCACCAACGGCGGCGGCAACTGGTCCCCGCTGGGCACCGACCTGCCGGTGGTGCCGGTGACCGACCTGGCACCCTCTGTCGCAAGTGGACAGACAGTGCTCACGGCGGCGACCTACGGCCTGGGCATCTACCAGATCCGGCCGTCGAGCGCGCCCGCCAACGACTTCGCGCTCTCGGCGTCCCCGGCCTCGGGCGCGGTCGACCCGGGCGGCACGGCGACCGCGACCGTGGCGACGTCGGTGGTGTCGGGGACGGCGGAGTCCGTGACCCTGTCCGCGACCGGCCTCCCGGCCGGCGCCACGGCCACGTTCACCCCGTCGTCGGTGACGGCGGGCGCATCGGCCACCGTCACCATCCGCACGTCGAGCACCACGCCGGCGGGCACGTACCCGATCACGCTGACCGGCACGGCGGCGTCGGCCACGCGCAGCACGACCTACACCCTCACGGTGAACCAGGTCGGCGGCACGTGCGCCGGGACCAACCCCAACGACGTGGCCATCGGCGACAACACGACGGTGACCTCGACGATCCCGTTGACCTGCCAGGGCACCGCCTCACCGACGTCCTCGGTGGAGGTGCACATCAAGCACACCTACATCGGTGACCTCGTGGTCACGCTGGTCGCGCCGGACGGCAGCGCGTACGTGCTGCACAACCGGTCCGGCAGCGGCACCGACAACATCGACAAGACCTACCCGGTCGACCTGTCGGGCGAGAACCGGTCCGGCACCTGGACACTGCGCGTGCAGGACGCCGCCGCCCAGGACGTCGGCACCCTCGACACCTGGACGCTCACCTTGTGAGGCAACGGGTGCCCGGCCTCAACGCACGGGGTCGGGCACCCAGTTCTCCCTGCCGGCGGGGCGTCCACCCGCACCGAAAGTCGAGGTGGCGGCCACGGGCGAAGACGGTCACGCCCGCCGGACGGCTCCCAGACCCCGGCGCGACGGCTTCGGGGCAGGCGCGGGGTCTTCGTCGTCGGCCAGTGCCGCGTAGGCGCTCAGCCAACCCGACGCCCGGTAGTCGCCCCGGCGGGTGAACACCGCGATGCCCCTGTCGGTGTCCTCGCCCTCGGGGTACGGCACCTCGGTCGTGGCCTTCGTGCTGACCGACGGCCCGTACTCCTTGCCCCGCCACGCCACCGCGTGCGCCGCGACCGTCCCGGACACGTGCGCCCGGTCCTCGCGGACCTCCAGCACCGCGCCGGTCACCCGCTCCCGCAGCAGCGCCGTGTACCCGGCCTGGTCCAGCTCGCACTCCGCCGGCGGCCGACCCGGGGGCCAGTCCGGCGACCGCACCCCGCGCGCCACCGCCGACCGCCACATCTCCGGCACCAGGTCGTGCACCCGCGCCCGAGTCGCCATCTGCTCGCACAGCCACAGCAGCCGGCCCGCGCCGCGCCGGGGCGTCAGCGACCGCCACCGGACGCGCTGGTCGAGGTCGGCGGCGACGACCGCGATCCACGGGTGCACCGTCCCCAGCACCCCCTGCGCCGCCAGCCACGACAGGAAGCGGGGCGCCTGCTCGAACACCGGGTGCAGGGTGGTCAGCGGGATGCCCGCCGCCACCCGCCGCGTCCGGCCGGTGAACAAGTGCGGCGACCGGGCGGCCAGCAGCAGGCCGGCGCGGGCCAGGTCGCCGGGCGCGGTGGTGGTCTGCGAGCCCAGGCCCTTGACCGACGCCGTGTTGGTCACCTGCGAGGCCCGGCCGCCCGCCTTGACCACGGTCGCCACCGCCGGCCGCACCTGGTCCGGCACGGGCAGGGCCGCCAGGTCCCGAACGGCGACCGACAGCACCAGCACCAGGGCGTCCTCGGCGGCCTCCGGGTCCGGCGGCACGGGCAGCAGGCCCAGGGCGTAGCGCAGCCGGTGCCCGGTGTGGGTGGACACCATCATCCGCGCGGTCAACCGGCCCAGCTCGGTGATCGCCAGCGCACCGTCCCGCTCGGTCAGATGTCCTTCTGCGACAAGGAAAGCCACGGCGTCCTGCACGGGTTGCAGGGCGTCGTCGCCCTGGGCGTAGGCGAGGGTCTCCACCCACCACGCCTCGGCGTCGGCCAGGCTGGTGATCCGCCCCTGCAACACCTCGGCCAGCACGTGGTCGGGCAGGCTCTCGTGGATGCGCGAGTACACCGAGTAGCCCGCCACCAGCCGGGTCTGCCACGCCGCCCGCTGGTGCTCGTCCACGACCAGGTACGACCAGCCCTCGGTCTCGCCCGCGCCGATCCGCCCGGCCCGGCCGAACATCTGCAACACCATCGAGGTGTCCATCGGCTCGCCGCCGACTGTGGTGTCCCGCACGATCACCGCGCGGGCGGGCAGGTTCACGCCGGCGGCGACGGTCGAGGTGGCCACCAGCACGTCGGCCTTGCGGTCGCGGAAGGCCCGCTCGGCGGCGTGCTTGTGCTCGTAGTCCGCGTAGTGCATCCGGACGCCGACCTCGGCGCAGACCTTCGTCAGGCCGTCCACGTCGTCGCCGGCCACGCTGTGCACGGGCGCGCCCCGGTCGGCGGCGATGGCCATCGCGGTGGAGCGGACGTTGCGCTTGGACCCGCAGAACACCAGGACGCTGCCCTGCTCGGCGGTGTGCCGGGCGGTCAGGTCGAGCACGACCTGTTCACGCAGCCGCGCGCCGGCCGCGAACCCCGAGGCGGCCGGGATGGTCGGCAACTGCCAGGTGACCCGCGAGGGCCGCCAGGTCGTGGCCACCAGGTCGGCTTCGAGCCACTCGGCGACCTCGGCCGCGTTGGACACCGTCGCCGACAGCCCCACGATCCGCACCGGCGAGTCCGCGCCGCGCACCCGCGCCAGCAGGGCCTCCAGCAGCGCGCCCCGGCCGGGCGTGCCCAACAGGTGGATCTCGTCGACCACCATGCAGCCGACCTCGCCCAGCGCGGCCTGGAGGGAGGCGGCCCGGCAGATCGCCTCGAACTTCTCCGTCGTGGCCACCCACAGGTCGGCGGCGCGGACCCGTTCGACGTCCACGGCGTACTCGCCGGACAGCCGTTCGACCCGCAGGCCCTGCTTGCGCCAGGACTCCAGCTCGCGGTCCAGCTCGTCGGTCAGCGAGCGCTGCGGCACCAGCCAGGCGGCCTTGCGGCCCTCCTCCAGGATCGTGCGCAGGACGGCCAGCATGCCGATCGCGGTCTTGCCCGCGCCGGTCGGAGCGGTGATCAGCAGGTGGGCGTCGTCGTCGAGGATGTGCGGCGCGGCCTGGGTCTGGGCGGGGTTGAGGACGGGGAAGGGCAGGTAGGGGCGGTAATCCGGCGGGACGAGGTCCGCCACCGGGGTGGGGTCGGGCGCGGGGCCGGGGGTGTCGTGCAGCTTCCACAGGACGTCGAACGCCAGGCGGGCGGCCCAGGCCTTGTCGTCGCCGGTGGGTTCGCAGCGCTCCGGGACGATGCCGCCGACCTCGGACAGCCAGGCGGTGGCGCGCAGGGGATCGCCGGGTTGGGCGGAGACGGTCTCCTGCTCCAGCCAGTGCTTGAGGGACCGGTGCTCGATGCCTTCTTGGGTGAGCAGGGCGCGCAGCTCGTCGAACTCGGGGCGGTCGGGCATGACGACCCTGGCTCCGACGACGCCGGCGGGTGGTTTGAGCGTCGGGTCCGTGGTCTTGCACCACCACACCGGGGCGGGGTCGGTGAGCAGGTGCGGCGGGAGGGTGGGGGTGTCGTCGGCCTGGGCGGTGGGGACGGCTTCGGAGCCGGCGAGGATCGACCGGATGCGGGCCGCCATGACCGTGGTCGACATGCGCCGCACCGGCCGCGCGGGCTCGGGTTCCGGCTCGGCCTCGCCGGTCGTGTCGGCCGCCGGATCCGCCGTGGCGGCGGCGGGGTCTGCCCTGGCTGCGGCCGGGTCTGCTGTGGTGGGGCGTGGCCTCCGGCCCCCGGTTCCATTCTCCTCCGGGGGACCGACAATTCCGGGCTGCCGGCTCTCAGCGTCGGCGGGGTTCTCAGCTTCGGCCGGCTCCTCGGCTTCGAGCGGCGGGTTCTCGGCGCGGGTCGAGGGGCGTTCGAAGACGCGGGTCTCCTGGGCCAGCGCCGCCAGTTGGGCGTCCTCGGCCGCGCGCCTGGCCACCGCTTCCGGGCGGAGGTCGCCCAGCACCGACTTCTGGGCCAGCTGCAACTCGCGCAGCGTGAACGACGCCGGGCACGTCACGCACACCACGGCGGCCTGCAACTGCTGCTTGCCGCGGTGCGGGTGGGAGCGGTAGAGGCCGTGCAGCTCGTTCGCGCACTTCGGGCAGCGCTTCTCGATCGGGATGGGGGACAGCTGCCAGCCGGGCTCGGCGTAGCGGGCGATCGCGGGTTCGGGTCGGACACCCCACCGGGACTCGACCACGCCCGCGACGGACGTGTCGGGTCCCTGCGGGCTGGACGATCCGCGCACCACGCCAGCCCTCCCCGTCCCGCCGATGAGCACGCGATGCTAACCCGTTGGTCGGACCCGTCGCAGGGGCGCAGGTCAGACGGTCGTGGTCGCGCCGAGCTCCGGGGCGAGCCCGACCGCCGCCCGCACCGGGTCGCGGTCGAACCGGCTCGGGAAGGCGTCGTGCACCCGCCAGCCCGCGCCGTGCAGGGCACGCCACCGCGCCAGGTGCGCCTCGACGCCGTCGGGGTGCGGGCGGGTCTCGACGGCGACCGCCGTGATGCCCTCGCCCACGACCAGGTCCAGCCGCCATTCGCCGACCGGGTACCCGGTCCGCACCGCGTGCCCGGCCGCGCGCAACGCCTCCGCCAGCCGGGCGGTCCACTCGTCGGACGGCTCCGCGCCCTCCGTCTCCGTCGGCGGCACCCCGGCGTGCCGCAGGTACGCGCCGACCAGGCCCACCGGCCGGGTCGCGGAGGTGACCAGGTGGACCCGGCGGCGGGCGCGGGTGGTCAGCACGGCCAGCAGGTTGCGGTCGCCCGCGAACCGCCACGCGTTCGGCTTGTCCTCGTCGGTCAGCGCCAGGCTCACGACGACCTCGTCGAACTCCGAGCCCTGCACCCCGTGCACGGTGCCCACCCGCACGCCGCCGGCGGTGATCTCGTCCAGCGACAGCTTGTCGAGCAGGGCCTGCTCCAGGGCGTCGGCCTGCGCGCGGAAGGGCGTCACCACGCCGATCGACCGCACGCCCTGCTCGATCCGCCGGCCCACGTGGGCCAGCACGGCGTCCGCCTCGGCCGGGTTGACGCCCTTGCCGTCGCGCGTGCCCAGGACGTGCTCGGTGTCGATGCAGTCCACGTCGGCGATCGCGGGGTGCGTGGTGAGCAGCGAGATCCGGCCGTCGTAGAACTCGCGCGCGGCGAACCCGATCAGGTGCGGCGCGCAGCGGTGGTGCTCGGTCAGCCAGTGCACGCCGGCCGCCGCCGCGCCCGCGTCGAACAGGCTCACCTTCGGCACGTCCAGCCGGTCGGCCAGCGCTTCGGTCCCCTCGGCGGCCACCGCGTCCCGCACAGCCTGGTCGCTGACGAACGACACGTGCCGCAGCTGGCGCGGGTCGCCGCCGATCACCGCCCGCCTGCCGCGCAGCAGCGCCGGCGCGGCCAGCGGCTGGTCCACGTGGCTGGACTCGTCCACCACGACCAGGTCGAACATGCCCGGCACGGCGGGCAGGATGTCCTCCACCTCGGCCAGCGTCCCCACCCACAGCGGCAGCGCGGCGACCAGGTCGTGCGGGGCGACGTCGGCCAGCGCCCGCCGTCGCGCGGCCGGTCCCGAGCGCAACGCCCGCGCCAGCGCCGCCACCGCCCGCCGCGGACCCGCGCCGCGCGCGCTGCCGGACCGGGCGCGCAGCCACGCGGCGGTCGCGCGGTGGCGGCGGGCGTCCTCCTCTGCCAGCAGGTCCCGCAGGGCGGTCAACGCCGTGCCGCCGCGCGCGGCCAGCCGGACCTGCGCGGCGGACTGCTCGGCCGCCCGCACCGCGGCCTCCAGCTCGACCGGGTCCGTGGTGTCCGCCGCTCCCGCGAGCCGGCGGGCCGACCGCAGCGCCCACCACGTCCGCAGCCCCGCCAGCAGGCCTTCGCGCGGCCGGAGCAGGTCGTGCAGCAGGCCCAGGTCGACGTCCGCGAACGCTTTCGGGGCCACCGCCCGGTGCGCCGGCATGAGCGCTTCCCGCCGCACCGCCTCCCCGGCCAGCTCCTCGTCCCGCAAAGCGTCCGCGACGGCCCGCTCGACCCGCACCACCGCCGCGTCCGCCGCCCGCCGCGCCCGGTCGAGGTCGTTCACCTCGCCCTTGTCGACGGGGGCCAGGCCGTCGCCCAGCTCGCGGGCCATCTCCTGGCGCAGCTCGGAATCGCCGAACAGCACCGGCAACGGGCCGCCCGCGCGGCGGAGGGCGGCCCCGAGCACGTCGGCGGCGTTGCGTGTGCGACTGGCCAGCAGTACCGACTCGCCCCGCGCCACGGCGTCCAGCGCGATCGCGGCCAGCGTGTGCGTCTTGCCGCTGCCCGGCGGCCCGCCCACCACGGTGATCGGCGCGGACCGGGCCGCGCGGACGGCGGCGCGCTGGCTCGGCGTCAGCGGCAGGACCTCGGTGATCGGGTCGTCGGTCGGGGTGGCCTCGACCGGCGCGTACAGCCGGGCCAGCGCGGTGTCCTCGATCCCCGTGGTCCCTGCCCACGTGTAGAGGGCGGCGCCGCGTTCGGTGCTGACCACCGGCTCGCCCGCGTGCAGGCCCGCGCCCGCCACCACGACCAACCCCTCCCCGCCGACGAGCGGCCTGAGGTCGCGGGCGGTGTCGAGCACCGGCACGTCGGCGAACCCGCTCGCCGCCAGCACCGCGGCGATCCACTCGCCGGTCCGGTCGAGCCCGGTCTCCAGCTCGGCCGCCTTCGCCGCGTCCGCCAACGGGTACACCGCGACGTCGCCGGCCGGCTGGACCGCGTACCGCCGACCGCCCACGTGGTGCAGCCGCACCGGCCGCGACACCAGCGGCAGGCACACCCGCCGCCGCTGCCCGCCCACCTCCGCCGGACCGCACAGGAACGCCCACCCCAGCCGCAGCAACCGGTCCTCGCGGTGCAGCGCGTCGTACGCCGCCAGCCGCTCCACGGCGTACCGCTGGTCCTGGCGCGCGCTCCACGGCACCGGCTCGGCCTCGGCGTCCAGGACCAGCGCGGTCCACGCGGCGGGCTCGTCGCCCAGCCACACCAGCCCGGCGGTCTTCGCGATGTCCAGCTGGACCCGTTGCGGCTGCTCGGAAGCGCTGAGCCGCGCGAGCGTGCGCAGCACTGCATGAACGGTCACGCCGGCATCCTGCCTCACCCGGTGGGCGTCCAGGTGGTGAGCCGTCCGCCGGACAGCCGCGCGAACGCGCCGGTGGCCCGGTCGTGGGCCTGCGGCCGGAACCCTTCGACCAGCGCGACGCGCGCGCCCGCCGCGGGGTCCCAGACCTCCAGCCCGTTCTCGGCGGCGACGTAGAGCCGCCCGCCGTGCGCCCACATCGGCCCGTCGAGCCCGGCGACCAGGCCCTTCAACCGGTTCCCGGGCACGGTGTAGAGCTCGACGCCGGGCAGCATCTCCTTGTCGTCGAACCCCATGCGCTGGATGGCGACCGTGTTGTCGTCCACCCACGCCATCGGCTGGTCCCACGCGTACGACCGCAGGGACAGCCGCCCGGCGTCCTCGGGCGCGTACGCGTGCCCGCCGTGCAGCCACGAGTGCAGGTCCACCACCTCCGGCACGCCCACCGGGTGCCACACCCAGCCGTCGCACGCCAGCCACCGGCCGTCCGGGCTGGGGTGCAGGGCGCCGTGGAAGTAGTCGGAGTAGCGCTGGGACGGGTCGCGCTCGGTGAGCAGCCGTCCGGTGGCGGCGTCGAAGGCGTCCAGCCGGTTCCAGGCGGTCGCGGCGACGACGGTCGAGCCGACGAACGCCACCGGGAACGGCGTGGTGTCGACGTGGTAGCCGCCCCGGTCGAGGGCCAGGACGGGAGAGCCGTCGCGCAGGTCCACCACGGTCCCGTACTGCCCGTAGTCGGTGACCACGGCGGCGAACCGCCCGTCCGGCGAGGTGTGCACGGCGGCCCGGCGCGGCTTGTACGGCCGCCGGTCGGAGTCGTCGGCCGGCACGTCCACCGGCCCGACCAGCCGCGACCCGTCCTCACCCCACGCCACCAGCCCGTCCGCCGTCAGCGCCAACCACCCACCCGGCAGCGCCGCCAGACACCGGTCCCCGAGCGGCACCACCCGCCACTCCCGCTCGCTCCAGGCGCCGCCCGCCGGGCCGTCGAGGTGCCGCACCTCGGGTTCGCCCAACCAGCCGAGGTTGTGGTCCAACTCGTCCTCCTCGACCCGCTCGACACACCCCTGGCACACCACGACCAGCTCCCGCACGTCCACGCACGCCGCGCACACCAGGTCGAACGCCGACCCGACCCCGGTCAGCCGGCGGTGGTGATCGGGTGGTTGTTCGACCAGCAGGTGCTCGCAGAGCTTCGAACGTCCTACGCAGGCGGCATGTCCACAGGGCAGCAGGTCCACGAGTCAGATTCTTGTCGTATCCCGATCACCGGTTTGTAAAGTCTCGGTCATCGCCATACTGGTGCGCGTGATCGAGTTGGTGCGCGCGGCCGTGGCACGGGCAAGGGACGGCGACATCGAGAACCGCCCGCTGGTCTTGTGGGGCTTGCAATACGACCTGCGCCCCGAGGACCACGACCTGGTGCGGACATTGGCGGCGGCGGAGGCGCAGGACCGCGCGGACGACGACTTCCAAGGGCACACCGACGACACCGAACTGACCGGGTTCCTGCTGGCGTCCTACCGCGAAGTGTCTGATGTGTGGCTGCACTGGGACATCAAGCGCGCGAACTTCGACACGTGGAGCGGTTACGACGTCGAGTACCTGCTCGCGGCCGGGGTGGCGGAGACGCTGGAGTTCGTGCGCGCGAGCGACCACCCCGAGCGGGACGCCGTGCTGGAGCGCTTGGCCGACGTGGGCGAGGTCGACCTGGCGAAGTGGTGGCGCCGCAAGCAGTCCTGGTTCCCGACGAACCCCGCCGACGAGAACCCGCTCACCTGGTCGGACCGCGCCGCCCAACTCGGTCGGCACGACGAGGCCCGCACGTGGCTCGACCGCTGGTCGGAGGGTCGGGAGCGCAACGAGGAAACGCTGACCGTGCTGCGGGGCCGCTACGCCGACCTGGGCGCGCACGCCGAGGCCGCAGCCGCGCAACGCGACCTGCTCGCCCTGGCCCGCGACGCGTGGGGCACGGCGTCGGCCTTGCACATGTTGGCCCGCTACCAACGCCTGGCCGGACGGTACGACGCCGCGTGGTCGGCGCTGCGGGACTGCGCGGTGGCGTTGGAGAACGTGCCGGGGTGGCGGGAGGTCGGCCTGGGCCGCTACTACGTCGAGGAGTTGTTCACGCTGGCCCGGGACGCGTCCGGCGACCTGGCGCGGACGGCGTTCGAGACCGCCGACCGGGCGGCCGTGCCCGGCCTGGCCCTGGTCACCCTGCGGATCGCGGCCGAAGCGGCGGCCAAGCTAAGCATCCGGGAGGAGCACTACCGCGCCGCCCGGGACGCCGAGGCGCACCGCATCGGGGCCTAGGCTTCCTGCTCCTGCTCCATGACCCGGTTGAAGTCGGACTTGCCCGCCTGCCAACCGTCCTCGTCCGCGCCCAACCGCCAATAGCCCGAGATCGACATCCGCTCGCGCGGCACCTGGCGTTCCTGCCTCAGGTAGCCCCGCAACGCCTTGACCGCGTTGGCCTCGCCGTGCACGAACACGTGGACGTCACCCGCCGGGAACTCCAGCGCCCGCACGGCCTCCACCAGCACCTCACCGCGCCGCCGACCACCCCGGTGCAGCCAGGTGACCCCCGGCACGTCGTGCTCGTCCTCCGGCCCGTCGACCTCGACGAACACCTTCGCCACCGCACCCGCCGGCAACGCCTCCACAGCGGCGGCGATGGCCGGCCACGCGCTCTCGTCACCGGCCATCAGGTGCCAGTCGGCGTCCGGGTCGGGCGCGTAGCCGCCGCCGGGACCGGCGAAGTGCAGTACGTCCCCGGGCTGCGCCTTGGCCGCCCACGGCCCGGCGATGCCCTCGTCCCCGTGCACCACGAAGTCGATCCACAACTCCCGCCCGTCCCACCGCCGCACGGTGTAGGTGCGGGTGCGCGGCCACTGGTCGCGCGGCAGGGAAGCCCGGATCACACCCAGGTCGAACGGCTCCGGGTAGACCACGTCCGCCTGCGGGAACTGCAACTTCACATAGCTGTCGGTGAACGGCCCGACCTCGAACCCGTCCACCTCCAACACCACCCGGATCATCTGCGGCGCGATCCGCTCGGTCCGCACCACCCGCCCGCTCTTGACCCGAGACCGATCAGACATCCGCAGCAACTCCCCGCCCCCGAACGGCACGAACCCGTTCCACCGTACGCGGCCTCCTCACAGCCCCGCCGCCCACGCACGCACGTCGTCGAGGTGCCCCGGGGTCAGGCCACGCCGCGGGTCCACCGCGCACAGTCGCGTCGGCACCCCGGTCCGCTCGCGGTCGAACGCCGCCCGCGCCACCGGCCAGGCGTTCAACTCGTCGTCGAACCACGCCAACGGCCGCCCCGCGGCGAACGCGGCCACCGCTCGCCACTTCCACTCCCCGTCGGGCCGCCACCCGTCCCCGTAGTCGGGGAATTCCACCACTGGCAGCGGCGGCAGCCCGAGCGCCGGCGCGACCAGTTCGTTGGCCAGGTGCATCCACGTCGTCGCCCACACCAGCTCCAGCCCGGTGTCGGCGGCCAGCGCGCGCAGCGCGGGACCGTGGTCGGGATTCAGCCACACCCGCAGCCCGCGGTACCGGCGCGCGTCGCGACCGGTGTGCCAGCCGCCCGAGCGGGTGTACCGGAACGTCCGGTAGCCCTCCGGCCGCTTGCTCGGCTTCGCCGCGTACGGGTTGAGCGGCCCGTCGACGTCCAGCATCAGCAGCATGGGCGTGATCGTCCGCCGGCCCGCGGACCCGGGTCCACCGGATTCAGGGCAGCCGGCGGCGGCCCGCGAAGCCCAGGTCGACGCGGTGGTACCAGTCCAGGCCCGGGTCGCCCTCCAGCCAGCACAGCAGCACCGGCACGCCGTCCAGCTCGGCCGGGAAGTCCACCAGCAGCGGCGCGAAGCCCTTCAGCTCCGCGCCCGTGCCCTGCACGGTGCTCATCAGGTCGTCCAGCCGCGCCTGCGCCGCCTTGAACTCGGCCAGCCCGCCCAGCGGCGTGGCCTCGCCCGCGGCCAGCGCGGCGGACAGCTCGGCGGCGTCGGCCCGCAACGCCACGATCTCGTCCAGCACCGGCCGCAGCCGCTCCAGTTCGCGCCGTGCCTCGGCCAGGGTGAACAGTCCCATGTCGTCCCTTGGAATTCGGTCGTGGGGCCCCAGGCTAGACCGCTATCGCAACACGGCCAGGATCTTCTCCGGCGGGTTGGTCACCGACGAGTCCCGGCACGGCCAGTAGTCGGTGAACGCCCGCCGCGCGCGGGGGTAGCGGGTGGTCAGCTCGCGGATCGCCGTGGCCGCCTCGATCGGCGCGAGCTGCGCGCCCACGCAGTAGTGGATGCCGTGGCCGAAGGTCAGCTGCTGGCGGGCGGTGGGGCGGAACGGGTCGAAGGCGGCGGCGGTTGGTCCGTGCACGGCCGGGTCGCGGTTGGCCGCGCCCACGTTGATGAACACCAGTTCGCCCGGCTGGATCACGGTGTCGTGCACCTCGACGTGCTCGCGGGCGACGCGCGGGGTCAGATTGCGCACGGCGGGGTTGTGCCGGGTGCCCTCCTGGACCACCAGCGGCGCGGTGTCCGGGGCCGCCGCCAGCGCCGCCCAGCCGTGCGCGGTGCGGGGGGAGAGCAGGACGCCCAGGAGGTTGCCGATGGTGCCGGCGGTGGTCTCGTGACCGGCCACGATGAGCAGCAGCACGTTGTTGACCAGCCACTCCCGGCTGCCCGGCGCGGCCGGGTCGGTGACCCGCACCAGGTCGCTGATCAGGTCGTCGGTGGGGTGGGCCGCCCGGTCGGCGACCAGTTCCGCGAGGTACTCGGCGATGGCCGCCGCGGCCGGACCGGTCACCGCCGGGTTCTCCGCCGTCAGCGCGTGGGTCCACGGGACCAGCACGTCGTGGTCGGACTCGGGCAGCCCCAGCAGTTCGCACAGGACGAGGAAGGACAGCGGGAGCGCGTACCGGCTCACCAGGTCGACGGGGACGCCGGTCGGGAGGGTGTCGACCAGGTCGCGCGCTATGCGTTCGATGTGGGGGCGGAAGGCGTCGATGCGGCGCGGGGTGAACACGGCGGCGATGGGCTTGCGGAGCGTGCGGTGCAGCGGGTCGTCGGAGTTGAGCGCGGAGACGCCGTTCATCGGGTTGACCATCGCCGGCAGCCCCAGCCGGGTCAGTTGGGCCAGGTAGGCGGCTTCCAGCGCCGTCCCGTCCTTGGACAGGCGCTGGTCGGCCGCGAGTCTTCGGGCTTCTTCGAGGCCGACGGTGACCACGGCGACGGTGACGCCGGTGGGCAGCACCTCCCGGGTCACCCACCGCCCGCGGTCGCGCAGCGCGTCCTCGACCTCGTGGTGCTCGTGGGCGCGCAGGCCCACCCCGCCGAGGAGGGCCTGCGTGCGTGGTTCGGTCGGTGCCGTCACCTGGTCTCCTCACGGGGGAAGGCTCCGCGCACCACCAGTTCCAGCAGTGGTCGCGGGTCGGTGTGGTCGTCGCGGGCGACGCGGTGCAGGATGACGCCTTCGCAGCAGGCGGCGATGGTGCGCGCGGCGGTGCGCGGGTCGGGGGCTCCCAGCGAGGTCAGGACCGCGACGGCGGACTCCTCCATCACGGCGCGGACCCGTGACAGGGCGTCGCGCAGCCCCGGTTCGTGCTGCGCCTCCATGAACAGGACCAGGCGCGCGGCGGTCCACGTGCGGTTGACACCGGTGAGGTGGTCGAGGAACCCGCACATCATGTCCACCAGTTCGTCCGGTGTCTTCGGCGCTAGCGCGCCGCCGCTCATGTCCCGCAGCTCGTGGGCGGCGATCCAGTCCACCACGCCCGCCAACAGCGCGGCCCGGGTGCGGAAGTGGTTGGAGGTCGAGCCGCGCGGCAGGTGGGCGTGGTCGTCGACGCGTGCGTGGGTGAGGGCGCGGAGTCCTCCCGTGCCGAGGAGGTCGACGGCGGCGTCGAGGGCGCGGGTCCGCGTTGACGTCACTGGATCACTATAAACGTAGTGACAACCCACTATGACCGTAGTACCGTTGGCACATGGTGGAGTTCCCCGCTTTGGAGGGCGTCTCCCACCGCTACCTCGACCTCCCGGGGCTGCGTGCGCACGTGGCCGAGGCCGGTGACGGAGACCCCGTTCTGCTGCTGCACGGCTTCCCCCAGCACTGGTGGGAGTGGCGCAAGGTCGTCCCGGCCCTGGCCGGGCGGCGCAAGGTGGTCGTCCCGGACCTGCGCGGCGCCGGCTGGACCGACGCGCCGCCCCGCGGCTACGGCTACGAGTCGCTGCGCGAGGACCTGCTGGCCCTGCTCGACACGCTGAACCTCGACCGGGTGGACGTCGTCGCGCACGACTGGTCGGCGATCGTCGTCTTCCGCATGTGCCTGGACGACCCGAACCGCTTCCGCCGCTTCGTGTCCATCGGCGTGCCGCCGCCGTTCATCGACTTCGACATCCGCATGCTCGGCGCGCTGCGGCACGCATGGTTCCAACTCGCCATCATCACGCCCGGCCTGGGTGCCTGGCTGCTGCGCCACGGCGGCCTGCCGCAATTCCTGCTCACGAACTTCACGGTCCCCGGCTCTCTCACCCCACGCGACGTCGAGATCTACCTCGAACGCCTCCGCGACCCCGCGCGTGCGAAGGCCGGTTCCCTGCTGTACCGGAAGCTGATCACGCCCGAATCCGTCCGCATGCTCACGGGCGCCTACAAGAAGGCGCACTTGAAGACCCCCACACGGGTCTTGTTGGGCACCAAGGACCCGATCGTGCAGCCGCGCCTCATACACGGCTACGAAGACCAAGCAGACGACTTGGAGGTGCTGGAAGTGCCCGGCGCGGCCCACTACGTGCCCGAAGAACGACCACAGGACGTCGCCACACGCGTCCTTGAGTTCTTCGACGCGCCTTAAGGGGCTTCCAGCAACGCTTTCAGGCGCTTGGGAGCCGACACGCGGTAGCTCTCGACGAGCAACTCCGCGACCTCGGCCCAGTCGGTGTCGGCGTCGAGGACCAGTCCCACGACGTTGACCGCCCACCGCGGTTTGAAGAACGGGTGCGGCGCGTGGGACAGCGCCGCCAACTCCGGGCCGCCCGCCCGGAAGGTCAGCACGCTGCCCGCGGTGAGCCCGGCCGCCTCGGCGTAGGACGGCGGTCGGCCGTCCTCGATCTCCAGCACGTGCGCGAACGCCCGCTGGCCCACGCGCCAGCGGGTGCCGCGCCACGCCCGCTCCTCGACGGCCTCGGGCAGCGCCGCGCACACCGCGCTCAACCGTTCCAGCACCTCGTCCGGCACTTCCGGGTAGTCGGCCACCGCGTCCCCCTCGTCTCGACCGCCCGCCGATTCTGCCCGTTTCGATCACGGCGGGATACCGTTGGCCGGGAGTGATCCGTTTTTGTCGGTGCTCGTCGTTAACCTCCGCCCATCGAGTTGTGATCGACTGGTTGGAGGGGCCGTGAGCTGGCTGGACGCCGCTGCCGGGTATCAGGTGCGGCTGGGTGAGGGCGGGCGCGTCCAGTGCCGCAACGCCAAGGGGAAGGTGCTGTCGTCGGTGCCTTCGTCCATCAAGGACGATCCGCGGGTGGTGCAGTTGCGCCAGTTGGCGGAGTGGCTGTCGCGGCACGAGGCCGAGTGCCTGGCCACCGTGGACGGGTGGATGGTGCGGTCGCTGCCGGTGCCCGCGGCGCTGCTGGCCGAGGTGTGGGCGGACGCCGCGTGGGCCGCAGTGCTGCGCGACCTGGTGGTCGTGGCCGACGGCGAGGTCGGGTTCCTGCGCGACGCCGACGCCGAGCGCGGCCTGGGCCTGGTCACGTTGGACGGCGACACGGTGCGCCGCAAGCCCGAGACGGTGACTGTGCCGCACCCGGTCCTGTTGGAGGACTTGGACGAGCTGCGCGAGTTCGGGGCCGAGCTGGGCGTGGAGCAGAAGGTGCAGCAGCTGTTCCGGCAGACCTTCGCCAAGCCGGCCGCGCTGCCCGGCAAGAACGCGGTGAGCGAGTTCTCCGGCGGCAAGTTCGAGCAGCTCAACCACGCGCTGGGCCGGTGCCGCACGCTGGGCTACCCGGTGCGCGGCGGCGACGCGGTGTACTCGGCGTTCGAGGGCGGCCGGGTGGTGGAGGCCCGGTTCTGGATCGGGTCGGATTACCCCGAGGGCGAGACGTGGACCGGCGACCTGCACTGGGCGCTGGAGAACGGCACCACCGTGCCGCTGGCCGAGGTCGGGCCGGTGGCGTGGTCGGAGGGCATGCGGATGGCGTCGGCGATCCACGCCGGCCGGGTCGTCGAGGAGGCGGTCGCGTCATGAGCACCGAGAAGGCACTCATCGCGGCCGGGGCCGTGCTGCCGGGCGTCGGGACGTCGGGCGAGGACCGGGACACCATCACCGCGCGGCACTACGCCCACCCGGCGCTGGCCGACCGGGTCGTGGTGCGGCTGGTGCCCGAGGTCCTGGGTCGCGCGGAAGACCTCACGTGCGAGTTCCTCGGGTTCGCCGAGCCGGCGCGGGTCGCCGAGGTCGGGACGGGTCGGCGCAGCGCGCTGGGCTTCCCGGCGTGGGCGCTGGTCAACGACCCCAAGAACGCCCACCACGCGCTCAACCTGGTCAAGGAGGTCGAGCGGCTGGCGCGGGTGGCGAAGTCCCGCGCGGGCGCGGCCAAGGACGGGTTCACCGCGCTGGGCGACATGCTGGGCCGGTCCGCGCCGCACTTCCTGCCCACGTTCTACGAGCAGGCGGGCCGGATCTTCCTCCAGCACGGCAACCAGACCTACGCGGCCACGATGTTCGGCAAGGCCCGCGAGGCGGAGGAGGTGCACGACCTCGCCGTCGACCCGGAGCGCACCCGGGAGGTGTTCCTGGAGTTCGCCTTCGCCGGCGCGCTGACGGCCAAGGCGTTGTCCGCGCACGCGAAGGGCTTGGCGCGCAAGCACGACGCCGACGCGGCCTACGAGCTGTTCCTCACGCTGTGCGTGGAGCGCACCAAGGGCGGTCTGCCGCCGTACACGGGCATGCCGGAGGACCTGCGGCGGCTGGCGAAGGCGGCCAAGCGCGACCTGCGCGCCGAGGACGAGCGGCTGCTGCGGGCGGTGCTGGAGAGCACGGCGGTCAGCCGCGCCACGGCGTCGTTCTGGAAGTCCTACCGGGACTCCCTGGTCGGTCTGGCGACGGCCGACGCCGAGGTCCGCGCGCAGCTGCTCACCTTCGTGCCCGCATCCGCGTCCACTGTGGACACTTGGCTGGAGATCCTGACCGCGTGCGGCGCCACCCGTGAGCTGATCGAGCCGTGCGGCGCCGCCGACGCGGCCGAGTGGCTGTCGTCGCTGCTGGGCGTCCGGTCCAGTGGGTGGCGGGAGCACGGCCGGTCGCAGGCGCTGCTGGACCTCGTCGAGGCGATGGCCGACCGGCTTTCGGCCGACGGCAAGGCGGTGCGGGCGCTGCGCGTGTGGCGGCAGGGCGAACTGGACCTGCTGGACCTGCTGGTGGCGCGGGGCGTGCCGATCGAGAAGGCCGACCGCGACGACCACGAGCTGTACGTGCAGGGCTGGCTGTCCGACGACGAGCCCGGCCGCCGCGACCTGGCCGCGCTGGCCGCCTCGGAGCGGTTCGTGACCGGTCTCGGCGACGGCCTGGTGTCCTACCTGCGCAACGTGCGGCAGAAATCGGCGGTCGCGGCCGACGTGCTGGTGGGCGTGCTGTCCGTGCCCGGTCTGCGGACCGCGTTGCGGCACTGGATCTCGCGGCGCGCCGGGCAGACCGCGCAGGGCCTGCCCAGCCTGGGCCGGCACCTGGAGGGCCTGGCCGTGGTGGCCCTGCCGGAGGCCTTCGCCGACATCCCGGAGGCGGCGGAGGCGCTGGCCGCCACCGACGTGGGCGCGGCGCTGCACGCGACCCTGCGCGCCGGCCTGCTGGACGAGCTGGGCTGGCCCGCGCTGGAGGAGGCCGTGGCCAAGCTGCGCGGGTCCGGCGCGGTCAAGGGCGAGGACGTCGTGATGTGCGGCGAGGGCTGGCCCGCGCTGGTGCTGCGGCGCGGCGAGACCTTCATCGTGGTCGGGCCGGACGGCATCCTGTTCGAGCACGTGTCCCGCATCCCCGCCGACGACCGCCACCAGTGGGCCTTCGCGCCGACCGCGTCCTGGTTCGACGGGGTGCTCCTGGTGACCTGGCACGGCCCGGACGGCGAGCGCGCGTACTGGAGCGACGCGCCCGACCACGTCTTCGACCCCGCGACCGGCGAGTCGGTGTACTACGGCCGCCAACCCGCGCCGCACGCCTCGATCGCGCTGCCCGGCGGTGCCCGCTTCACCGGCCACCGGGCCGTCAAGCCCGGTGACACCAAGCTGCCCGGCCACGACCGGGCGCACGGCGACGGCACCTCGGTGTGGACCGGCGCGTGGGTGGACCAGACGTTCCGCTGGCTGGAGGTCGACCCGGCGACCGGTGACCGGGGCCGCGCGAGCCTGCCGCGCTTCCTGGAGGACTTCGCCGCGGACGGCGCCTCCCTCGTGCTGGCGGACTGCGACCTGCGGCCCGCCGTCGCGGCGACCTCGGCCAGCCCGCTCGGCGCCGTGGACGGCCTGCACGGGTGGCGGGTGCGCAAGGAGGCCGACGGCTCGACGGTCGGCGAGGGCGTGGACGGGTGGCGCGTGCGGGTGGCGCCCGGCCGGCAGCGCCCGCTGGGCTCGCTGCGCCTGCCCGCCGGCGGGCGGCTGGACCTGCTCGGCGCCAACGACTCGATCGACCTGTACGACGAGCACGGCGTGGAACTGGGCGATGTGAAGGCCGAGGCGAGCCTCCAGCGGTTCGCCGCCGGCACGCCCCTGGTGCCGCCGCTGGACTGGTGGCACGTGCTCAAGCCGCGCGACGAGGCCGGGTCGGCGGCGCTGCGGGAAGTGTCCCGCGAGGCCGTGGACGCGATGGTCGCGGCGGCCCTCGACGCGCCGGCCGACGCCCGGAGCCGGTCGGAGCGCCTCACGGCGTTCGCGGGCGGCGACCACGACCACGAGGTGGTCCGCGCGGTCCGGCGTCACCTGCCCGGCGTGACCCATCCCGGCCTGTTGGCGGGCGTGGTCGAGCTGGTGCGGCGGACGGCCGACCTGCTGGTCCGCTACCGCCGCTACGGCGAGATCGCCGCGCAGGCTCGCGAGGTCGACACGTCCGTGTTCGCGCCGCGCGGCCCGGTGGTCACCGAGGAGGCGGTGAACGCCGCGCTGTCGTGGTTCAACGCGAACTCGGGCAACTCCGGCACGGTGGAGACCCGCGTGCCCCAGCAGGTCGCGGAGCTGGCGGCGCTGGCGGCCGAGGCGGTGGCCGCCGGAGGTGCGCCGGCCGGTCGCGAGCTGGGCGAGCACAGCCCCACGTGGTGGTGGCTGTGGCTGCCGGACCTGGCGGCGCTCGCCCACCGCGCCGCGTCGCCGCTGACCCCGCCCGAGCACCGGGACGCGCTGGCCCTGGTCCTGGGCGCGATCGCCGACCACGGTCTCACCGACGCGGCGGGGCACTGGCGGATGGTCAGCGTCGTCGTGCCGGAGGGGCAGGCCAACCCCAAGCACCGCGTCACTCCCGTGGAGGGCGGTTTCCTGGCGACGTACCAGGAACAGTGGCGCTACAACTCGGACAACCGGTACGACGGCGTCCAGTACGCGGTCACGCCGGGCCGGTTCGAGCTGCCGCGCGGCTGGCTCCTGGACACCGCGCGCGAGGTCGACACACCCCTCGGGTCGGAGCGCATCCGGCGGTTCCTGGCGGTGCTGGCCGAACGCGGTCCCGCGCCGTGGTTCCCGGCGGCGGCGGCCGAGTTCGCCGAGCGCACCGGCCTGGGCACGGCCGAGTCCACCGTCCTGCTGGCCGGCATGCCCGGGGTGGACACCTGGCAGTCCACCTACCTGAGCACGGCCGAGCGCAAGCTGCTCGACCTGTCCGCGGCGGGCGCGAAGACCGCGAAGGAGCGGCTGCGCCCGCTGGACGACGGGTTCCGGCGGCGGCTGCTCGCCGCGGCGCTGCCCGCCGACCCGGCCGATCTGTGGACCAGTGGGCCCGACGTCGAGGCCGTGGCACAGGTGTGGATCGCCGAGAAGGGCGTGCGCCGCCCGGTGCCCGACGACGTGCTGGCCGACGCGGTGAAGCTACCGATCCGGTCCGGCGCCGAGTACGTGACCGGGGTGGTCAACCCGGAGACAACGCCGTGGCTCTCCGTCGACCGGGACGTGCGGCTGGAGGGCGGTGCGCTGGTGGCCCGTGAACCCGAGGGCTTCGGGTCCACGGCGCTGCGGTCCGTGCCGGAGGTCCTGGCGTGGCTGGCCTACCGGCTGCCCGCCGCCTCACCGCTGCGCTCGGCCCTGCCGGTCGCGCTGGACCTGGTGCGGCAGCGGGTCTCCCACCCCGGGTTCGTCATCGAGCTGAACTCGTGGATGGAGACCAAGCCGCTGCACAACCTGCTCGGCCTCGCCGAGGCGCCGGAGGGCGAGGTGCTCCAGGCGCGGCCGTGGCTGTCGGTGATCCGCAGCAACGACTACTACAGCAAGGTCGTCGTGAACGTGAGCCTGATCGGTCCGGGTGACCGGGCGGAGCTGGCCGCGCTGGCCGAACTGGGCTACGCGCAGGACCTGGTGTCGGCGCTGGGCCTGCTGGGCGAGGAGTCCTTCACGGCGGCGTGCGCGGCCCGTGCCGACACCGACCCGGGCGTGTACTTCCAGGACCCGGCGGTGTCCGCGCCCGACCTGATCACCGAGGTCGCCGCGAAGACGGGCCTGCCGGAGGACGCTGCCGCGCTGTACCTGCAACTGCTGGCGCTGCCGGACCCGACCGACGCCAACGTGACCCGCTGGACCGGGTGGAAGCCCGCCCGGCTGCGCAAGGCCCGCGAGGCGCTGGCCGCGACCGACCTGGTGCTCACGGCGAAGCGGTCCCGGGCGGGGCGGTCGCTGTTCCTGCCCGGCGGGTGGCTCGCGCTGGGCAGCCCGCACCTGCCGCTGGAGTCGTGGAAGGCGCCGATGTTCGGCTTCACCGCGGAGCCCACCGGGGTGATCGCGCCCCGCGAGCCCGTCGCCGACCTGTTCGCGCGTGCCTGGCGGCGCGTGCTCGACGGCGACGCCCCCGCCTACGAAGAGCTCAAGACCGGAGGACGACGGTGACCGCCGCACGGCAGATCGAACCGGCCGAGGACGCCTACCGCGAGGAGTTGGCGTTCCTGGCCGCCCACGACGACGGCCCGCGCCCGCCGGGCTGGCGGCTCACCCCGCGCGCGGTGGTCACGTTCGTGATGGGCAGCGGCGACCCCTTGGCGTTGCCCGCGCCCGTCGACGGGCTGCCCACGCGGTTGGTGATCAGCCCGAAGTTCGTGGGGGAGCGGGCCCTGGTCGAGCGGGCCGTGGTGACGCTCGCGGGTGAGCGGGGCCTGCTGCTGGTCGGCGAGCCGGGCACGGCGAAGTCCATGCTCTCCGAACTGCTGGCGGCGGCCGTGTCGGGCAGCAGCCAACTGGTCGTCCAGGGCACCGCCGGCACCACCGAGGACCAGCTGCGCTACGGCTGGAACTACGCCCTCCTGCTGGCCGAGGGCCCGACACCGCGCGCCCTGGTGCCGTCGCCGGTGCTCAACGCGATGCGCAACGGCGGTGTGGTGCGAGTCGAGGAGGTCACCCGCTGCCTGCCGGAGGTGCAGGACGCGCTGGTGTCGATCCTGTCCGACCGGCGGATCGCCGTGCCCGAGCTGTCCGGCACCGAGAGCGAGGCCGTGCACGCCGCGCCTGGGTTCACCGTGATCGCGACGGCGAACCTGCGGGACCGGGGCGTGTCGGAGATGTCGGCGGCGCTCAAGCGCCGGTTCAACTTCGAGGCGGTCGGCCCGATCGGGTCGCTCGCGGCGGAGACCGAGCTGGTCCGGCGGCAGGCCACGGCGGCGCTGGAGCGGGTGCGTGCCCCGTTCGCGGTGGACGACGTGGTGCTGGAGGTGCTGGTCACGGCATTCCGGGACCTGCGCAACGGGGTGTCGGAGGAGGGGTGGGCGGTGGAGCGGCCGTCCACGGTGATGAGCACGGCGGAGGCGGTCTCGGTGGCCACCGCACTGGGCCTGTCCGACGCGTACTTCCCCAGCGACCGCGACCCCTTGTCCCTCCTGCCCGGCCACCTGCTCGGCGTCGTCCGCAAAGACGACCCGACCGACGCGGCAAAGCTCCTGGGCTACTGGGATGGTGCAGTCCGCCGCCGCGCCGAGACCGGAGCCCGAACCTGGCGACGTCTCTGGGAACTCCGCGATGTCCTCGACGCCTGACCCCACCGCCGCCCCCGGCCCGGCCGACACCCGCGCCCCCTCCAGGGCGCGGGAGTCGGCCGCCGGGCGCGCCGCCGCCGGTCCGCTCGCCAGCGCCAGTCCGCGCGCCGCCGCCAGTCCGCGCGCCGCCGCCAGTCCGCGCGCCGCCGCCAGTCCGCGCGCCGCCGCCGGTCCGCGCGACTCCGGCCACCCGCCGGATTCCGCCGACGCGCGCGAGTTCGCCGCCCGGCTGGCCGAGCACCGCGCGCCCGTCCTCATCGGCGTGCGCCACCACTCGCCCGCCCTGGCCGCCGTGATGCCCGACCTCCTGGCGGCGGCCGACCCGGAGGTGCTCCTGGTCGAGCTGCCCGAGGAGCTCGGCTCGTGGCTGCCCCACCTCGCCAACCCCGGCCTGACCGCCCCGGTCGCGCTGTCCGGCGCGCACCGCGACGGCAGCGGCCTGGCGTTCTACCCGTTCGCCGACTTCTCGCCCGAGCTGGCGGCGATCCGCTGGGCGTTCCGGCACGGCGTGGAGGTCCGCACCTGCGACCTCCCCCTGTCCCTGCGCGGCGACGGCCACAGCCCGTCCGCCGCCGCCGGCACACCGCTGGCCGACGCCCTCCGGCGAGCAGTCACCGGTCGGGACGGCGACGACCTGTGGGACCGCCTGGTCGAGGCCGCCGCACCCGGCCAGACACCGGAGGCGGTGCGGCGGGCCGCCCTGCTGGTCGGCTGGGCGCTGCGCCGCGACGCCGCGGATGGCCCTGGCGTGGACCCGTTCGACCTCCGGCGCGAAGCGTGGATGCGCAACGCGGTGGCCGAGGTCGGCGACCGGCGGTGCGCGGCGGTGGTCGGCTCGTTCCACGCGGCGGCACTGCTCGACCCCGCGACCGAGCAGTCCACAGTGGACACCAAGGTCGATCTCGTGACTTCCCTGGTGCCGTACGGGTTCTCGCTGCTGGACGAGCGGTCCGGCTACCCGGCGGGCATCCGCGACCCCGAATGGCAGCAGGCCGTGCTGGAGGCCGGGGGAGACCCGGCCGCGATCGAGGCCGCCGCGGCGACCGTCATCGTGCGGATCTGCGCGCGGGTGCGGGAACTGGGTCACCCGGCCGGTCCCGGCGAGGCCCGGGAGGCGCTGCGGATGGCGGTCGACCTCGCCCGCCTGCGCGGCCTGCCCGCGCCGGGTCGGGGCGAGGTGGTGGAGGCGGTCCAGTCCGTCCTCACCCACGCCGAACCGCTGGGGCGGGGCCGGGTCGTGGCGAGAGCCGCCGGTGACGTCCTGGTCGGCCACCGCACGGGCGTCCTGGCCCCGGACACACCGCGCTCGGGCCTCGCCCCGGCCGTGGAGGACCTCCTGGCTGACCTGCGCCTGCCCGGCCCCGGCACCCGCGACCCGGCGGACCTGCGCCTGGACCCGCTGCGGTCCGACCTGGACGCCCGCCGCGAGATCGCCCTGCGCCGCCTGACCGTCCTGGGCGTCTCGTACGCGGAGGAGACCGCGACCACCGGCGTCGGCGGCGGCGACGCGCTGACCACCCGGTGGAAGGCCACGTGGACCCCGGCCACCGCCGCGACCCTCCCCGTGGCGGGCCTGTGGGGCGCGACCCTGCCGCTGGCCGCGCACGGCCGGCTGCGCGCCCGTCGCGCCGAACGCGACCAGCGCGGCGGTCCCACGCCGACCGGGGTCCTGACCGACCTCGACGACGCCGCTCGCTGCGGCCTGCCGGACCTGGTCGGCGACCTCCTGACCGACGCGGCCACCGTGCTGCCCTCCGCCGGCACCCTGAACGACCTGCTCAACGCCCTGTCCCTGCTGGACCGCCTGGCCGCCGGCCACGTCCCCGGCACACCCTCGGACGTCCTCGCCGCACACCCCCACCTGGTGCGCGAGCTGGAGACCGCCGCCGTCGCCCAACTGGAAGGCCTGGCCGGCTCGGAGGACCCGGCTGACGCCCACGCCCTGGTCGAACTGGGCAGGCGTCACGACACCCACGGCACCGGCCTGCGCCTGTCCGCGGCGCTGCGTCGGCTGTGCGACGAGGGCGTGCCGATGATCGCCGGCGCGGCCGGTGCGGCGCGTGTCCTCCTGGGCCTGTCCGAACCCGGCGAACTGGGTGAACGCATCGCCTCCTGGATCGACAACGCCACCACCCCCGAACGCCGAACCGTGCTGCGCCAGGGCCTGACCGGCGTCCTGGCCGCCGCCGGCCCCCTGCTGGAAACCCCGGAGGCCTTGGACCCGCTGCTGGACCGCGTGAGTGCGCTGTCCGACAAGGACTTCCTGTCCCGCCTCCCCGCACTCCGCGGCGCCTTCACCTCGGTCGGCCCGGCGGCCCGCACCCGCGTCCTGGCCGTGGTCGAGGAGCGCGCCGGCGACCGGGTCGACGTCCCGGGTAGCCCCGATCCCGAGATGCTCGCCGTGTGGCTCAACGCCGAGCTGGCCGCCCTGGAAGCCTTGCGCGCCCACAACCTCGCCCCTACACCCTCCACAGTGGACACTATTCGCACACCCGCCACCCCAGCCCCTCCCGCGCCCGACCCGACCGCCGACCTGCAACCGATCGTGCGGTGGCGGCTGGTGCTGGGCTCGCGCGGCGAACGCCCGCCCGGCGCCGCCCGCTACGCCGCCGCCCTAGACGAGCTGTACGGCCAGGACCGCGGCGAAGGCGCGAACCGCGGCGACCTGGGCGCTGACCGGTCCGCACCCTTCCCGGACGTCCGGGAGTGGTCGGAGGAGCTGGCGGACCTGTTCGGCGAACGGGTCCGCGAAGAGGTCCTCGCCGCTGCTGCCGAGGGTGGGCGCATCGAGGCCGCGCTGGCGATCGACCCCGAGTCGGTCCGCCCGTCCGTGGACCTCCTGCGCACCGTGCTGTCCCTGGCGGGCGGCCTGTCCGAGCAGGCCCTGGCCCGGCTGCGCCCGCTGGTGAAGCGACTGGTCGACGAGCTGACCGCCCAACTGGCCAACCGGGTCCGCCCGGCGCTGACCGGCATCCAGCTGCCCGTCCCGACCAGGAGACCCGGCGGACGCCTGGACCTGCCGCGCACCCTGCGCGCGAACCTCGCCACCGCCCGGCGCACCGAGGACGGCCGGGTGCTGGTCGTGCCGGAGCGCCCGGTGTTCCGCACGCGCGGCAGGCGGGCCAGCGACTGGCGGCTCGTGCTGGTGGTGGACGTGTCCGGCTCGATGGAGGCCTCCACGGTCTGGTCCGCGCTGACCGCCGCGGTGTTCGCCGGCGTGCCCGCGCTGACCACGCACTTCCTGGCGTTCTCGACCGAGGTCGTGGACCTCACCGACCGGGTCGCAGACCCGTTGTCCCTGCTGCTTGAGGTGCGCGTCGGCGGCGGCACGCACATCGCGGGCGCGCTGCGGCACGCCCGTTCCCTGGTGACCGTTCCGGAACGGACGATGGTGGTGCTGGTCAGCGACTTCGAGGAGGGCGGCCCGGTGGGTTCGCTCGTGGCGCAGGTGCGCGAGCTGGTCGCGTCGGGCGTGACAGTGCTGGGCTGCGCGAGCCTGGACGACAAGGGCAAGGCGCGCTACTCGATGTCCGTCGCGGGCGCGCTGGTCGCGGCCGGCATGCCGGTGGCGGCGCTGAGCCCCCAGGAACTGGCCCGCTGGGTGGGGGAGAAGGTGCGCTCGTGACCCCGCCCCCGGTGGCCCCCGCGGTACTGGCCGACGTCCTGGACACCCTCCCACCCCGCCTGCGCAAACGCGTCGACACGTCCTTGGACCGCGCGACGACCTGGGAGATCACGACAACACCGACCGAGGCCCGCGCCGAACTCGACCCGGACACCACCCTCACCTGGACCCTCCACGACGGCGTCCTCACCGACGCCGACGACCTGACCTGCACCTGCCTCCTGGCCCCGAAGTGCCTGCACCGAGGCGTGGCAGTAGCCGCCGCCCCCATCACAGACCCCGCCACCACAACCCCACCCGAGGCCACCACCGCCGAGGCCACCACCCCAGCCGCCACCACCCCGGGCACCGACCCGACCGCCGCCTCCACCCCCGGCACCGCGACCGACCCGACGGCCGTAACCCGGGCCACCGACCCGACGGCCGCAAACCCGGCCACCGACCCGACGACCACCACTCCGGCCGCCGCGAGCGACCCAGCGGTGGAAGCCTCCGGCACCTTCCCCTCCGATCCGGTGATCGAGGTCCGGCCGGACGAGCGCGCCGCCGCCACCGCGCTCTGGGCAGCCTGCGCGACCGTCCTGCGTGCCGGGGCAACAGGCAGCGGCGCAGTCGTGCGGGCCGGTTTGCTGCGAGCCGTGCACAGCGCCCGCGTCGCCGGCCTGCACCGCGCCGCCGCCGGCGGACTGCGCATCGCCGCCTCCCTGGCGGCGTGCCACACGAACGACTCGGCGTTCGACCGCGAGGTCCTGGCCGCCGAACTGGTCGACTTGATGCTGCTCTGCCACGACCTCCGCACCGCACCCACCGCCACCCTCGCCGAGCGCGGCACGGCCAGGCGCGAGTACCGCCCGATCGGTTCACTCCGCCTGTACGGCCTGTGCACCGAAGCCGTCGTCACCACATCGGGCTACGGTGGCGTGGTCACCCACCTGGTGGACGACACAGGCACCCTGTGGACCGTCCCGTCGATCATGCCCGGCGGCCCGGAACGCGTACCCGCCGCCGCGAACGGCCCGGTGGCGATCGGCGAGTCCGGCCTGACCCACCGCGCCCTGGGCCGAGCGGGCCTCCTCCTGTCCGGCGGCACCGCGTCCCCCGACCACCGCCTGGGCGCAGGCAAACAGGTCCGCGCGGTAGCGGCCAAGGGCACCACCTGGGACGCCCCACCCCTGTCCACCCTGTGGTCCCGCCCCTTGTCCGACCAGATCACCGCCGCCTTCGCCGCCCTGACCCTCCCCGAATCCCACCGCCCTCCGACCCTGCTCTTCGCCGAGGGCACGGTAGAAGGCCCAGCAGGCCAAGCCCTACGCCTGACGACCCCCACCGGCACCCTGGACCTGACCGGCGAAACCCCCACCACCCGCGAAAACCTCCGCGTCCTGTCCACCGCCCCGGGCCTGCACCTCCGCGTCATAGCCCGCCCCACCCTCGACACCCCAGGCACCGCAACAGCCCTCGCCGTATCCGGCGCCCTAACCCTCCCCGCAGCCCTAGCCGGCCACGCCGACCTAGCCCTGGACCACCTCCAACCCTCCTACCTCCCCACCCCCGCACCCCTCACCCCGGAACCTCTCACCCAACCCCCGCCCCCCACTCCCGCCCTCCTGCCCCACGTCCCACCCCCACTGCACCCCTTGGCGAACGTCGTCCACCGCATCACCCTCGGCGGTCGCCCAGCAGGAGCCCCACCCTCCACCACCAGAGCCGCCACCACCCTGACCGCAACAGGCCTGACCACCACCGCCACCCTCCTCACCACCCTGGCCACCACCTGCCACGACCGCACCCGAGACGCCTTCGGCCGAGTCCTCCAAGACGACACCGAAGCCTTCCCCACGGCCTGGCTCCAAGCCGGCCTCCACGTCCGCGAGTTCACCCGAGCCGTGGCCCGCCAGTCCTGGCTGGCAGCGGTGGGCTGAGGAGGTGGGACGCCGTACCGGGCCGGGTCACCCGGTCCGTGCGGCGACCGAGGACCCGGCGATGGCCGCCAACTCGTCGGCGATCCGCGAGCACGCTTCCGGCATGAGGTCACCCACGGCCTGAAGCGCGATGGGCCAGCGGTTCACCAGGAAGATGCGGGCGATGGCGCGTGCCCGGCGCGCCGGACCGGTGTCGTCGGCCAGCGCACGGTACGCGGACGTCTGGAGCGCCGAGTCGTGAATGGACCTGGCGGTGTCCTCGGCCTCGTCGAGCAGTTCTTCGGCACGGTCGGGAGCCTGGGCACGAGCCGCCAAGGCGACGGACGTCAGCGTGCGGGACCGCTCCACGGGGTTGGTGATGTGCGCCGCCGTGTAGCCGGCGTCGCCGAGTAGCAGGTGGGCACGCACCCGGTGCCCGGCGGCCGACGCGGCGTCGGCTACCGCGGTCAGCGCCCAAGCCCGGTCGGCCGGGTTCGCCATGCCACGCGCCACGACCTCCGCGCGGGCGAGGTCGCCGACCCGGATCGCGGCCCGCAGCACGGTCATCAGGGCCGCCGAGTGTTCGGCCGGCTTGGTGATCTCCCGCGTGATCTCCTCGGCCCGCTGGATCCGGTCGAGCCCGGCGGCGGCGTCGACCACCGCCGCCAGCGCCAGGGCGCGCTCGGTCGGGTCGACCACGGCGTGCGCGATCGCGTCCGCGTACTCCAGCAGTTCGACACCCCGTTCCTCCAGTGCCGAGCCCGCCGTCGCGCGGACGATCGCCGCCAGCGCGCGGGTTTGCCGGACGGCTCCGGGGATGGTGCGGCCGACTGCGACCGCGTCGGCGAACCTGCCCGCGCCTGCCGCCGCCGCGGCCACGGACCACAAGGCCTCCGCTTGGTCGACGGGGTCGGCGATGCACCACGCGATGCCCGCGGCGTCGAAGAACTGGTCGATGTCCACGGCCGTCCGCACGAGCGCGGCCAGTGGCGCGCTCCGGTCCGTGACGCTCGTGATCTCCCCGACAGCGGCACGGAAGCCGGACAGGTCACCCATGCCGGCCGCGGCCTCCGCCAGCGCGGCGAGCACCACCGCACGGCTGCGGTCGTCGATCGTGCTGTCGGCGAGAGCGTGCAGTCTCGCCAGCGCTTTCGACGCCCGTTCCGGATTTGCCGCGGCTGTGGCGGCGCGCGCGACCGCGACCAGGACCGCCGCCTGCTCGACGATGTCCGTCACCGCGTCCGCGATGTTCTCCGCGCGGGTGAGGTCACCGGTCCTCGTGGCGGCTCGTCCTACCGACGCCAGAGCGCGGGCACGCTCCGTGTGGTCGGCGATCAGACCTGCCGTGTGCTCCGCCCGCGCGAACTGGCCGATGGCCGCCGCGGTCTCGGCTACCGCCGCCAGCACCCAGCCGCGTTCGGTCGTACCGGTGACCGATGTCGACAGGCGCTCGACCCGGTCGAGGACGCCGGCCGTGCGCGCCGGGTCGTCCGAGGAGGCCACCAGCGCCACGACCCGGCTCAGTGCCCGTGCCCGTTCCGCGGAGTCGCTGGTCGCGCGGGCCGCTGTCACGGCCTGCCGCAACAACTTCGCGGCCCGGTCGACGGCCCCGGCGTCGACCGCCGACCCGGCGACGGTGGTGAGCGCGCTCGCGCGCTCGGCCGGGTCGTCGATGGAGCGGGCCACGGCTTCGGCTCGGCGCAGCTCGCCCCGGGCAGAGGCCTGCCGGACCAGCATTGTCAACGCTTCGGTGCGCACCTGCGCGGAGTCGATGGCGCCCGCCAGGATCTCGGCTCGGGCGAACTCACCGGAGTCCACGGCGGCTCGCACCACCTTGGCGAGCGCCTTCGCCCTCGCTTCGGGATCGCTGATCGCACGGGCGAGCGCTTCCGCGCGAGCGGGTTCGCCGATGTGCGCGGTCGCCTCCGCCACCGCCACGGCCAGCCTGATGCGCTCGACGGCGGAGCGGACCGTCACCACGACGCTCTCGGCTTCCCACACCAAGGACCGCGCTCGGACGTCCTCGCCCGCCACCGCTGCGCAGCGGGCCGCGGAGGTGAGCGCCCACGCCCGCGCGGTGGGGTGGCCGATCGCCAGCGCTGTCCGCTCCGCGGTGTCGACCAGCCGGGCCGCGAGGGCGTGGTCCCCGATGCTGGCGGCCGTCCGGGCGAGCGAGGCGAAGGTGGCCACCTGGTCGGCGCAGGCCGTCGCCGATCTCGCGACCGCCTCGGCGTAGGCGAGGAGCTCGCTGCCGCAGCGGGCTTTCTCGACCGCTCGCAGGGCCGCGGCGGACGCCACGGACAACAGCGCCGAGTTCCGCGACACCGGGTTCACCAAGGACCCCGCGATGGCCTCGGCCCTGCCCCACTCGCCGAGTTCCGCCGCTACCCGCAGCACCGCGCCGAGCAGCCACGCCTGCTCGGCGTGATCGCTCAGCGCACGCGCCGCGGACTCGGCGGCGTCCAGGTGGGCGGGATCGCCGCCGGCCGACGCGATCCCGGTCCACGCGGTCGCTCGGGCCGCCGGATCGGCGAGCGACCGCGCGATGCCCTCGGCCCGCCGCACCTCGCCCAGAGCGGCGGCCGTGCGAGCGACGGTGACCAGTGCGTCGTCCCGGCGGGGCGGGTCGCCGATCGCCCTGGCGATGTGCTCGGCGTGATCCAGCAGGGTGACCGCACGGCCGCCGCGGCCGGTTGACGCCGCGGCGACCGCGGCGAGGGCCCGGACGCGGTTGGCGAGGTCGGGCATCGAGTTGGCGATCGACTCGGCGCGGTTCGGGTGTCCCATCCGCGCCCAGACCGCCGGAAGGTCGACCGGGACCCCGCTGTTGCGCTCGACGAGGTGGTCGCGGTGGACGGCGAGCCGGATCATCTCGGTGACCTCCGGCTCCTCGTCGGACACCAGCACGTGCTGCGCGGTGGTCACCTCGGCGAGACTCGCGGCGTCGCCACCGGACAGGTCGAGCATGCGGTCGTGCCGGTCGGGGTCTGTCGCGCAGGCCACCATGCGGGTCGAGTCACCTGCCGCGACCAACATCGGGTAGTAGCCGCGCAGCAGGTACTCCGGGGTGTCCGGCGGCCAGCGCAGTTCCCGGTAGTGGTCGGCCCACCGGTGCACGCGTTCCCGGTACTCCGCCAGGCGGGACGGTCCCAGCATGTCCAGAGCGGCGGCCTGGAGTTCCTCGTGCGCCAGGACGTAGACCTCTCGGGTGTCACCCGGGTGGCGACGCGACTCCCGGCGGGCGAAGCTGCGCCCCGTCACGGTGGCGAGGTGGTCGTGGACCTGCCACTCCGACCGGCCGGTGAGCGCGGCGAGGTCGGCGGCGGTCAGGCCGCCGCCGGTGGTGGCCACCAGACCCAGGAGGTCCCGCTCGGCCGGACTGCCGCGCACGAGCTTCCTGAGTTCACGTTCCATCTCGGTGCGCACGGCGTGCGCCTCGGGCGACGGAGCGAGGTCCCTGACGACCGCGCCGCGGCGGAGCGGGTGGTGGCGCGGAACGTCGGACGGGATGGGCGGGTTGGGTCGGCCGGAGACGACCACCCGCATACCCGCCGGGGGTTCGGCGGGCAGGAGCGCGGCGATGCTGTGGACATCCGGTCCGGTGTCCACACCGCGATCCTCGTCGAGACCGTCGACGAGCAGGACCAACCGCTCGTCCCGGGCACGACACGCCTCGGCGGCGTCGGCGAGCAGACCCAGCAGGTGGGCCTCCCGAGTGGACTCGCCGAGGAACTGCGGCATGTCCTCGCCGAGGAGGGCGAGCAGTTGCTCCAGCACGTTGTCGACGAACGCCGACCTGTCGTTCTGCCCGTGCAAGCGGGCCGTCACGAAGAACGACACCACTCGCACGCCGGCGGGTGGGTGCAGCGCGAACCACGCCATGAGCGCGGATTTTCCTGACCAGGCGTCTGCCCGCCACCACCAATAACGGGTGAATGGATCGGATGATGTGCAGAAAGCCGCGAGTTCGTCGAGTTCGGCGGATCTGCCGATCAGCGAGCGAGGGGCGATGCGGCGCACCTGGAGGTGGTAGCGGGCGCGGACCGGCTCCCCGGTCCGCAGGTTCAGGTGGTGGATGTGACCTGCCTGCACCACGTGGCCCGAGACCGTGCCCGACAGCGAGTTCGACGCGGACGTCACCCGATCGAGCAAAGTCGCGTGCCCGTGATGCAGTTCTGCGTCCACGTCGGCAATCATGCCGATGTTCGCGCTTCCGGAGTAGTGCGACGCGCGAATTTCCTCCGTGAATTCCCTTTTTTTGTGAGTACTGGTCGGTCGGTTGTGCGGAAAAGTGAGCGTTGATCGGGAGAAATTCGGTCGTGGGTGGGGGATTGGTATGGACAAATAGTGAGTGCGGCCGGTGCTCCGGTCGGTCCGCTGGTCCGGACGTTTCACCGCTTCGTCCCGGGGTAGACCATCCACAGTGGACGCAGTGTGACCGGGGCCGTCACTCGAACGTGGAGTGGCGGTGTCATACGGGCGGCGAGGTGGGTCATGAGTGGGTGGGGTGGTCGGCTGGTCGCGGTGGTGGGGATGATGGTGGCCGTGGTGGTCACGCCTGCTGTCGGCAACTCGTACGTCGGGGTCGGGGACGCGCGGTCGTTCTGGTTGCACCTCAACGGCACGCCCACGCCGGAGTGGATGTTGGCCGCCGAAGCCCGTCGGCACGCCTACATCGTGCTCAACGCCTGGGAGCACGACATCGGCCGCCGCATCAAGCGCTACAACCCCGACGTCCAGCTCTTCGTCTACAAGGACCTCTCCTCCACGCGCAGCTACGCCTGCCGCGGCGGCGTGGACGACAAGCACCTCCCCGCCGGGGTGGGCTACTGCGCCGCCGACCGCGACCACCCCGAGTGGTTCCTGCTCGACGGCAAGGGCAAGCGCCTGGAGTACGACGGCTACCCCGGCCACTGGCAGATGGACGTCGGCAACCCCGCCTACCAGAACACCTGGGCCGACAACGTGATCGCCGACGCCAAGGCCGGCGGCTTCGACGGCGTGTTCATGGACAACGCCCTGTTCCCCTGCGACGCCTACCACCCGGGCGTCTGCCCGAAGAAGTACCCGACCGACACCGCCATCCAGACCGCGTACAAGGCGATGCTGGCCAACACCCGCCCGAAGTTCACCGAGGCGAAGCTGAAGACCGTGGCCAACATGTCCAACGCCCGCCTGCACGACGGCGCGTGGGAGGTCTACACCGAGCACCTCGACGGCGGGTTCGACGAGTGGTGGATCGCGTTCTCCAACGACAACCTGCTGCCCGACTACGACCAGGGCTGGAGCCGCCAGGTCGCCGAGATCGCCGCCAACGAGCGGCGCGGCAAGCTGACCTGGGTGCAGCCGCACTTCAGCCCGAACCGCACCCAGCCGCTGCGCTACGCGATGGCGAGCTACTTCCTGGTCGTGGGCGACAAGGCCGCGATCGCCGAGATGGAGAAGACCGACGACTACGGCGACCCCACGGCCCGCGACCCCATGTACCACTGGGACCTCGGCAAGGCCGAGAAGCCCTACCGCGAGATCGCGCCGAAGCTGTTCCAGCGGGACTTCACCTGCGGCACGGTGATCGTCAACGCGAACCCGACCGGGTCGCCGGCGGTGCGCGTCGAGCTGGCCGAGCCGTACGCCGACGAGCGCAACGTGCCGGTCACGTCGGTCTCGCTGCCCGGGACCTCCGGCACCGTCCTGCGCAAGTCCTGCTGACGCGCCCGTGGCGGCGAAAGCAGGGCGCGGCCTCCGGCCCCCGCTTCGATCGTCTCACGAGCCACCGACAATTCCCGGGCCAGCGACAATTCCTGGGTCACCGGCAGCTTACGAGCCGCCGGCAATTCCGGAGCGACCGATGATCCCGGCCGAGCGGCGGTAGGTGGAGGGGCTCACGCCGTAGGCCGCGCGGAACAGGCGGCTCACGTGGGGTGCGTCGTACAGGCCCCAGCGGGCCGCGATGGAGGACACGGTTCGGTGTGCCAGCAGTGGGTTTTCCAGGTCGCGGCGGATGTGGTCCAGGCGGCGGGATCTGATCCACGCCGCCAGAGAACGGTCGGTCTGCGCGAACAGGTGGTGCACGTACCGCACCGACAGGTGGTGCGCTCGAGCCACCGTGCGCGGTGACAGGGTCGGGTCGCCCAGGTTGGCCTCGCAGTAGGCGATCATCCGCTCCACCAGGGCCGACCGGTCGTCGACGGGCTGCGGGCCGGTGAAGGCCAGGCCGATCAGGTCCACCACCGCGTCGGCGAGGTGGGGGCCGCTGCCCAGGTCCGGCAGTTCGTCGGCCAGCCCCGTGAAGAAGCCCGCCACCAGCCGGGTCACGCCCCGGTCGGCCGGGATCGGGGTCGCCACGATCCGGCGCAGTGCGTCCGGGCCGCCGGGGAACGTCCGGCGCGGGCAGGTGATGACGACGGTGCGGACGCCGTCCGCGGGCGCGTCGAAGTGTTCCAGCGAGTACGGACGGGTGATGTCGTAGACGGCCAGGTCACCCGGTCGCATGACCTCGTGCCGCCCGTCCTGGGCGACGCCCATCGTGCCGGACAGCTGGAGCGCCACCTTGTACACGTCGTTGTCGGTGGAGCTGATCTGCCGGGCGTGCCGGCTGACCGTGACCGGCGAGGTGCGGATGTCGGAGACCAGCAGCGCGCCGGCGCTCTCCGCGCGGATCGCCGCGTGGAACGGCGGGCCTTCGTGCGCCCTGACCCGCAGGGGCGCGAACGCGGTCGACGCCGCCGCCTGGAACCGTTCGACGCGGTCCGCGGGCGGTTCGGCGGGCTCGGTGGTGAACTCGGGCACGGCGCCTCCCCGCCGCCCACCGTACGCGGATCGACAACGCACCGTGCACGTTTCGGCGATCAACCCCACCGCTCGCGCCGTAGCGTGGCCACGCCACGGCGCGAGCGGAGCAGGGGGAACCGGCGGTGGGGGGCTACCCGCCGAGGGTCACGCGTTCGCGACCGCGAGGTTCTCCTGGGGAGCCTCCGCGGCGGGCGCGGGACGTTCGCGCCGTGGCCTCCGGCGGCTGATCACGGCGTAGCCCAGCGCCCCGAGCAGGCCCGCGAGCGCCAGGGCGACGCCCAGGCCGAGACCGGGCGGGGTCCAGCGGATCGTGACCTCGCCGGACTCGACGTCCGCGGGCAGGTCCACCACGAGCAGGCCCGCAGGTCCCTGCCGGGTGGCCAGTTCACGGCCGTTCAGCTCCGCCCGGTACCCGGGCCAGGCGAGCCGGGCGAACACCAGCGAACCCGTCTGACCTCGGTCTTTCGCGAACTTGACCGACTCGTTCCGGTCGTCCGGCGAGACATCCGCGGTCACCCGCACGCCGGAGGTCGTGTGGGACAGCCGGCCATCGGGCCACGACAACGGCTGGTCGCGGCGCAGCGCGGTGTGCGTGGGAGTCCGGTCCGCGATACGCCACCCGGGCGGGGCCTGGACGTCGGGCAGCACCTCGTTCTGGACCAGGATCGTGCCCACCCGCATCAGGTCCACCAGCGGACGCCCGTCGACGGCGGTCGGCGCGAGGATCTGCTGGAAGCTCGCGGCGCACGTGCTGCCCTTGTAGTTCATGCAGGTCGCGGTGGCGAACTCGCGGAACGACATGCCCGAGTACGCGCCGGTGGACTTCAAGTCGGTCACCAGGGCCACGTTGCCCGGCAGCACGGTGCCGACCGGGAACGTCGTGCCCTCGTGCGGCGGGGCCTGCGCCTTCAGCTCCTTCACCGACTTGGGGAACCCGTACCCGGCGACGTCCAGGTTCAGCGGGAACCACGACGTCTGGAGGAACAGCGCCGCGCCCACGCCCGCGACCAGCGCCGCGTAGGTGGCCTGCGGGCGCACGAACCGGGCCAGCGCCACGGCCACCGCGACCCCGACCGCCAGCAGCGCGAACGCCACCAGGTGCTGCCGCCACTGCCACGGCTGCGACGCGAAGCTCAGGTACCCCGACAGCAGCACCGCCGCGACCGTCCACGCCACCCGCCGCCGCACGTGGTCGAACCGCGGCCCGCCGGTGAACGCCACCGCGAACAGCACGCCGATCGCCAGGTACACGACCTCCAGATGGCGCAGCGGGAACCGGAACATCCACATGTTCGACGGCCCGATCGCCAGGAGCACGTACGCCGTGAGCACGACCAGCACGCCCGCCAGCTCCCGCCACCGCTCGCGCAGCCGCCGCCAGTGCAGCCACGGCAGCAGCGGCACCAGGAACCACGCGAAGTACACGCCCGGCGTGTGCAGCCGGTAGTCCAGGTTGAACGAGCGGATCATCGGCCGGTGGCTGGGCATGCTCATCGACAGCAGGTCCGACAGGCGCGGCATCAGGATGCCGTCGCTGGCGAACCCCTGCCCGGCGCGCATGGTCACCGACGACGTCCCCAGCAGCGGCAGGTACACCAGCGGCACGAACAACGCCACCAGCCCGCCGACCAGGAACAGCTTGAGCACCGCCGCCCGGTCCCGGCGCAGCCAGTTCTCCACCAGCAGCGCCGCCAGCACCACGCACACGCCCAGCAGCCCGTACGGGTTGCCGGTGGTCACCGCGAGCGCCCCGAACAGCACCGCCCACAGCGGGCTGGACGCGCCCCGGGCCGCCCGCCGCGCCGCCCACCACGTGTAGGGCAGCCACGCGAAGGCCATCAGCCCGGCGATCCACGACGAGGTGTCGAAGTACAAGGTGAACCCGCTGAACGGCAGCGCGATCGCCACCACCGCCGACGGCCCGCGACCGGCGCCGTGCTCCCGGCACACCAGGTAGACGCCCAGCGCCAGCAGCGCCAGGATCTCCGACTTGACCACCAGCGCGGCCAGCCCGAGGTCGTCGAACCGCGACACCAGGATGTAGTTGCCCAGGTTGACCGGGTTCCAGATGCCGAACAGCGCCTCGGCGGGCAGGTTGCCGCCCATCCAGCCGTCGACGTCCAGCAGCGGCGGCCAGTCGCCGTCCAGCAGCCGTTGTCCCAGGTGGTGCCAGGTGGGCATGAACTGCACCGCGCTGTCGTCCCACACGTAGAACAGCTTGTTGCGCAGGTACGGCACCTGGGCCAGCAGCACGACAGCGGCGCACACGCCGAACGCGACCAGCGGGCCCCACACCCGCCGCCGGACGAGCGTCGTCACGACGTCCGTTCCTCTTCCCTGATCGGTGGCGCGACGGGCTTCGACCGGCCGGTGAGCACCAGCTGCGCCACGATGAACGTGAACGGGATCGCCACCGCGGCGGCGAGCAGGGGAGCTATCCGCTGGTCGACCTCGAACCACCTCACCAGCACCCACAGCCCCGCGCTGGTGACCACGAAGTTGGTCACGTTGGACAGCGGGAACAGCAGGAACGTCCGCCATGACGGCTTCGTGCGGAACGTGAAGAAGCAGTTCATGAAGTACGAGCCGACCATCGCCAGCACGAACGCGGTCACGTGCGCGACCATGTACGGCAGGGCGAGCTGGAACAGGTAGTACAGGGCGTAGTACACGGCCGTGTTGAGCACGCCGACCAGTCCGAACCGGATGATCCGGCCGAGTTTCGCGGTCACGACGTCGACCGCTCCGCGAACGGACCGGCCACGACCTCGCCGCGCACCTCGGCGGCGTGCTCGGGCAGCTCACGTCCCAGCGGCAGGGTCACCGGGATGTGGCCCGCGCCCGCCGACTCCTTGACCAGGAAGTGCGGCCGGCGCTTGGACTCGAAGTAGATGCGGCCGACGTACTCGCCGATCACGCCCAGGAACAGCAGTTGCAGGCCGCCCAGCACGAGCACGCCGCACATCAGCGTCACGTACCCGGGCGCGTCCACGCCGTTGCGCACCGCGTCCACCAGCACCCACACCGCGTAGGCGAAGGCCAGGACGGTCACCAGCGCGCCCAGGTAGATCGCGACCCGCAGCGGCTTGGAGTTGAACGACACCACGCCGTCGATGCCGTAGTTGAGCAGCTTGCGGAAGGTCCAGCTGCTGCTGCCGGCCGCGCGGGTGACGTTCTCGTAGTCGATCACGGCCGTGTCGAAGCCGATCCAGGCGAACAGGCCCTTGGAGAACCGGTTGTACTCGCCCAGCGACAGCAGCGCCTGCACCGCGCGCCTGCTCAGCACGCGGAAGTCGCCGACGCCGTTCTCCAGCTCGACGTCGATCACCTTGTTGATCATCTTGTAGTACAGGGTGGAGACCAGCTTGCGGACCGTCGCCTCGCCCTTGCGGGTGCGCCGCGCGATGACCTGGTCGTAGCCCGCGCCGACCATCTCGACCATGCGTCCCAGCAGCTCGGGCGGGTGCTGGAGGTCGGCGTCCATGATCGCCACGTAGTCGCCGGTGGCGTGGCTCAGGCCCGCCAGCATGGCGGCTTCCTTGCCGAAGTTGCGGCTCAGGGCGAGGTACTTGAACCGGGCGTCCCGCTCGGCGATCGTGCGCAGGAGGGGCAGCGTCTTGTCCGTGCTGCCGTCGTCGACGAGCAGGACCTCGAAATCCCCGCCCAACGGTGGGAGCACGCGGCTCAGCGCCGCGAACAGCTCTTCCAGGCCGGCTTCCTCGTTGAAGCACGGCACCACGACTGAGATGCGCACAACTCCCCTTGACCCCTGTTGATCCGAGTACCCCTGGGACTATCGGCGGCGGCCCTCTGCCATTACCGACGCCGGAGACCCGTATTGCGTTGCTCCGCCCGTCCTGCTCGTCCCCGGCGGCCATTCTGTCGGTAGCCTGTCGGGCGCCGACAGGCGGGGATGGGGGCGACGCTGACCGATGGCACGTGCACGACCGGTGGTGGCGCTGGCCGCACTCGTCCTCGGGCTGGTCATGGCCTGCGGCGACCCCGCCCACGACCCCGCCGGCGCCTCCGAGGTCGCCTACCTCCAGGTAGTGGCCCACCACGACGACGACCTGCTGTTCATGAACCCCGACGTGCGCGAGGCGGTCCGGTCCGGGCGGCGGCTGATGACGGTGTTCCTCACCGCCGGCGAGGCCGAGGTGCCCGACGCGAACGGCTACTCGGCGTCCCGCCAGGCCGGGGCGCGGGCGGCGTACGCGCGGATGGCCGGCGTGCCCGACGAGTGGGACGGCGCCGCCGAGGACCTGGCGGGCGGCCGGGTCGGCGAGCGCTACACGCTGAAGGCAAAACCGCAGGTCAAGCTGGTCTTCCTGAACCTCCCCGAGGACGCCGACCCCCGCGCGGACGGCGGTCGCGGCGCCCTGCGGCGGCTGTGGAAGGACCGGGCCGGGGGAGTGGTGTCGGTGGACACCCTCACGCCGACCGGCGGCAAGATGCCCAAGCCGTCCACCTACACGGGGAACGGCCTGATCAGGGTCCTGGTCAAGCTCATGGCCGACTTCCGGCCGACCGTGCTGCGCGTGCAGGACAGCCACCCGGACCCGGACTACCCGCAGTGGAAGCCCTGGCACGACCACCCCGACCACGTCATGGGCGCAAGGTTCGCCGAGGAAGCCGCCCGCGCCTACCAGCGCTCACCGAACCGCCCCCGCCTGGCCGTGATCGGCTACCGCGACTACAACACCGACCAAGCCCCGGTGAACCTCCCGCCCGCCCAACAGGCGGAGAAGATCGACGACTTCGCGGCCTACCAGACCCACGACCGCCACGCGACCGGCCACCCGTCCTACGACGCCTGGCCCCGCCGCATGTACTACCGCTGGGACCGCGGCACCCAATGGGTGGTCAGGACCGACAACGGCCTCCACGCCTACGCCGCCCAGGGCAAGCACCTCCTGGGCTGGCGCCAACAAGGCGACCGCTGGGAGAACCTGGACGACCTAGGCACCCCCGGTGGCCGCCTGGCCTTCGGCCTCTCCGTCACCCAGGGAAAGCACGGCCCGACGATCTGCGGCCGACTCCTGGACAGCCACGACATCACCTGCCGCGACGACCGAGGCTGGACCAACCTGGGCAGCCCGGACCCCGGCGACCTCCGCGTAGGCACCCCCTCCGCCACACCCCACCCCGACGGCCGCGTGGCGGTGTTCGTACGGGATGCCGGCGGCGGCATCAGCCGATCCGAACAGGACCCTTCCGGCCGCTGGGGCGCTTGGACCAAGCTGGGCGGCCAGGGCATCACCGACGGCCTGACAGCCGTGACCGGCCCATCAGGCACCCCCGAGGTCTTCGGCACGACGACGGACGCGGTGGTCCACTGGTCGGGCACGTGGAACACGCCGGAACCCTCGTGGCCCCCACCCGCCGGCCCCCCGAGCGCGGTCTACGGCCCAGACGACACCCTCACCCTCGTCTACCCCGTCGCCGGCACGGACGAGCTCGCCACCCTCCGCCGCACCGACGGCAAGTGGACACCCCCAACCCGCTCCCCGGCCCCCGGCGGCCCAGGCCGACCGGTGGCGGTCTACGCACACGACCGGGTGACCGTGGTCGGCCGCGACAAGGACGGCACGGTGTCGGTGAACGGCACACCGACGGGCGGCAACCCCCTCGACTACCCGACCGCGGCGGTGGACGGCAGCGGCCGGCTGGTCCTGCTGGCGATCGGCCCGGACGGCCGCCTGCACACGTCGTCCGAACAGGACGGCAGCCGTTTCACACCGTGGCAGGCAGCGGGCTGAGCGAGGTTTTGTCGTAGCTCGCCGGCAGAATGAGCCCCAGGGGCGCTCCGATCAGGACTGTCGTACCCCCGTGGGACAATGGAGACGGGGGCCGGAGGCCACGCCCAACACGCCTGCGAGAGCGACGGCTGGCGAGGGTTGGGGTCGGCGAAGGCTGCGGGCGGCGGCGGTGAGGGCGCGGCAGGCGAGGGTCGCGGGTCCAAGCGATGAGCACAGAACTCCCACCACACCGAGCCATCACCCCGACACCCAGCCGCGCAAACCAAACGCCCGCCCGCCCGCCGCCGCCCGCCACCGCCGCCGCTGGCCGCCAGCCCTCCGCCTGCCCCCACACCCCGCCCGCCCTCACACACCACCATCCGCCCCACACCCCGCACTCCTCCTGTCCCCACACCCCGCCAACCGCCCCACACCAGGTCCGATCAAGGCCACTCGTGTGAGATCGTGGTCGGTGTGAAAGATCGTGGTCGGGTGCCGTTGGACGACATCGTTCGGCTGCGTCGTGCCCGCGACACAATGGATCGCGACTACGCCCAGCCGCTCGACGTGACGGCGTTGGCCCGGATCGCGCTGATGTCGCCGGGACACTTCTCGCGCAGCTTCCGCGCCGCCTTCGGCGAAACCCCCTACAGCTACCTGATGACCCGCCGCATCGAGCGCGCGAAAGCCCTCCTGCGCCGGGGTGATCTCTCGGTCACCGAGGTCTGCTTCGCGGTCGGCTGTACCTCGCTCGGGTCGTTCAGCACGCGCTTCACCGAACTGGTGGGGGAGAGCCCCAGCGCCTACCGGGCCCGCGACCACGAGGACGGTGCGGCCATCCCGGCGTGCATCGCCAAGATGTACCTGCGACCGATCAGGAACGGAGAAGCGAAACCCGATCGCCGGAACTAGCGTGACCGGCATGGACATCAAGGTTTCCACCTGTTTCATCGCGGTCGACGACCACGACAAGGCGCTGGACTTCTACCGTGACGCGCTCGGCCTCGAAGTGCGCAACGACGTCGGCTTCGAGGGCATGCGCTGGGTGACCGTCGGCGCGCCCGGCCAGCCCGATGTGGACATCGTGCTCGAACCAGCCGTCGCCACGCCCAACGCCACCGCCGCCGACAAGGAGGCCGCCGCCGAGCTGCTGGCCAAGGGGCTGCTGCGCGGTGTGATCTTCACGACCGACGACGTCGACGGCACCTTCGAGCGCGTCCGCGCCGCCGGTGGCGAGGTGCTCCAGGAGCCGATGGACCAGCCCTACGGCGTCCGCGACTGCGCCTTCCGCGACCCGGCCGGCAACATGCTGCGGTTCAACCAGAAGAAGTGACCACCGCGCGGGCCTGCCGGCAGCCCGGCAGGCCCGTTCACCCCGCCCCCCGCACCCCGCCGCCCTCTGCACCGCATGCGCAGGGCTTCCGCGCCGAAGGCGCAAGCTCTTCGCGCCGCAGGCGCTCCGCGTGGCTGCCAGCCACAGGAAGGGCCTCGGTTTCTCCCCCGTACGGCCTGGGCGAAGCCCAACCACGCTTTGGTCCTCTTTGCAACCACGCTCTACCGGTTGCGAAGAGGGCCAAAGGGTGGTTGCCTCCGGCAGGCCGTACGGGGGAGAAACCGACGCCCTTCCACCCCCGGGGGCCTGCCGCGCGGCGAGCGCCGCTTTTAATCTTGAGAGCGCGAAGCGCGTCCCAAGAGCGCGCAGCGCGACAGCTTGAGAGCGCGAAGCGCATCCAAGAAGAAGCGAAGCGCCACAAGATCAGGCATCTAGAATGGGTCGATGGTTAGAGAGCGTGTGGCGGGGTCATGAGCAACGTGGAAGAGACCCCGGTTGAACTGGTCTGCGGCAGTACGGCCGGCCACAGCCCCGTCGAAGTGCTGGCCCCCCGAGACGTTCCCCTGGGCGGACCCCGTGCGATGTCCGTCCGGCGCACCCTCCCGCAGCGGGACCGGACCATGATCGGGGCTTGGTGCTTCGCCGACCACTACGGTCCCGACGACGTGTCCGAGACCGGCGGGATGGACGTCGCACCCCACCCGCACACCGGGTTGCAGACGGCCAGTTGGCTGTTCACCGGCGAGATCGAGCACCGGGACAGCCTCGGCGTGCACGCCCTGGTCCGGCCCGGCGAGCTCAACCTGATGACCGGCGGTTCGGGGATCTGCCACTCCGAGGTCTCCACGCCGACCACCACCGTCCTGCACGGCGTCCAGCTCTGGATCGCGCTGCCTGACGCCCACCGGGACGCCCCGCGCGCCTTCCAACACCACGTCCCGTCACCGGTCGCGCTCAACGGCGCGGTCGTGCGGGTGTTCCTCGGGACGCTCTGCGGTGACACCTCCCCGGTGCCCACCCACACGCCACTCCTCGGCGCGGAACTCGTGCTGGAGAAGAACGCACGCCTGGTGCTCGACGTGGACCCGGCCTTCGAGCACGGCATCCTGGTCGACCAGGGCTCCACCACCCTGAACGGGACCACGCTCAAGCACGGCGAACTCGGTTACGTGGCCGCCGGCGCGACGACCCTCCACCTGGACAACCCCGGCGACGACGAAGCCCGGGTCGTGCTGCTGGGCGGGGTGCCGTTCGGCGAGGAGATCGTCATGTGGTGGAACTTCGTCGGCCGCACGCACGACGAGATCGCCCGCTTCCGCGACGAGTGGCAGGCCGAATCCGACCGCTTCGGCCGAGTCGAGGGCTACCCCGGTACCCGACTCCCAGCCCCGCCCCTCCCCACCGGCCGCCTCCGGCCTCGCCGCAACCCAAACCAGCCCGCCCGCTAGAACGCCCCCACCGCAACCCAACCTAGAACGCCCCCAGGAACCGATCCCGAAACCCCTCCATCGGCCACACCGGAGCATCCCCACCCGGCCGCAACCCTTCCTCCCACCCCCACCCGGCAACCCTCTCCACCACACCCGGATCCCGAGCCACAACCGTGACCGGCACATCCCGAGACGCCCCACTCCCGGTCACAACCTGGGCAGGCTGGTGATCCCCCACGAACACCAACACCAACTCGTCGTCCCCGTAGTGCTCGACATAAGACACCAGCGTCTCCACCGAGTACTCCACCGACCGCCCGTAATCAGCCCGCACCTGCCGAGGATCACGGCTGAAAATCGCCTCCGGCGCCACCTCACCAGCCGTCATGGTCCCGAACACCGACCCGTCACCCAACGACTCCCACGGCACCATCCGAGGCACCGGCCCCCAAGGCGCATGCGAGGTGACCAGCGGAATCGTCGCCATGACAGGCCCACGCCCCCGCTCCAACCGCTCGAACGCCTCCAACGTGAACTGGTCCGGCGTGGTCGCGTACCCGAACCGCGGCCCCCGGTACCCGAGCCGGTCCGCCGGGTACACGCAGTCGTACCCGAAGAACGCCCCCTCCGGCCACGCCCGCGTGATGCCCGGCATGACCCCGACCGTCCGCCACCCGGCCCGTGCGAAGGCGGAGTTCAACGTCATCCGGTCGCTGCTCACCAGGGTCCGGTACCGCTGCTGGTTGTCCACGTACAGCCCCGACAACAGGGTCGCGTGCGCCAACCAACTCCCGCCCCCAGCCGTCGACGAGGTCAGAAACGCGCTGCGCGAGCCGAAACCCGCCGCAGACAGCCGCCGCGTCCCGTCGTCCAACACCCGCGTGACACCAACGTCATCCAGTGCCACCCGCCCGTAGCTCTCCACGAACACCACCACGACGTCCTTGCCCCGCAACGACGTCAGCAGCCGCTCGCCGGGAACGTCCCCAAAGGGATCCACCGAAGCCGAGGCCGCGAACGCCTCCCGGTCGTGCAACCCGACCCGCACTTGCCGCGCGTGCTCGTACACGAACGTCGCCGCGCTGTCCGACGCCACCGGCACGCCCGGCAACGCCAAGGTGATCCACGCCACCGCCAGCACTGCCACCACCCGCGTCGCGAGCAGCCGCCGCCGAACGGCGACCCGGCTCAACCGCAGCACAGCCAGCACGGAAAGCACGACCAGCCCCAACACCACCACCGCCGCGACCACCACCGCCGCAACCACGGCCACCGGCCCGGCCGTGACCGACACGAAGTCCAGCGCGGGCTCGAACAGCGGCCAATCCAGCACGGGGTCGAACGGCCGGTACAGGACCAGGTCGAACCCGATGTCCAGCAGCTTGAGCACCACGACCAGCCCCAGCACCGCGCCACCGACCCCGGCCACCACCCACCGCGCCCGACCGGGCACGACCAGCACCAGCAGCACCCCGAGCAGCCCCTCCACCGGAACCCGCAGGAACGCACCCACCGAGAACTGGTCGAGATCACCGGGCGCCACCAGCGCGAACAACACCAGCACCACCGCCGCCCCGCTCACCACTCGAGCAGGCACCCGCCCCCGTCGACTCGTCCCCACGAACTCGCCCCGCAGACCCGCCACAAACCCGCCCCGCTGCCGACCCGCCAAGAACTCGTCCACCCCTCGGACAACGCACGCCCGGTGCACCCGGTTCAGGCCTCCCCTACGGTGGGGCGCGTGACCCGCCCGCACGTGCTGCTCAGCGTCGCCGTCAGCGTCGACGGCTACATCGACGACCGGGGCGCGGACCGGTTCCCGCTCTCCAACGCCGAGGACTTCGACTACGTGGACCGCCTGCGCGCCGAGTCCGACGCGGTCCTGGTAGGCGCGGAGACCCTGCGCCGGGACAACCCTCGCCTGCTGGTCAACAGCGCCGCCCGCCGCGCCGAACGCACCGCCCGGGGCAAGCCCGAATACCCCCTCAAGGTCACCGTCACCCGATCCGGCGACCTCGACGCCAACCTCCTGTTCTGGCACCACGGCGGAGCCAAACTCGTCTACACCACCGACACCGGCCGCCCGATCGCCGAACGAGAGCTGAACGACCTGGCCACCGTCGTCACCCTCGGCCACCGAGTCGACTTCGGCCGCCTGCTCGACGACCTGGGCGCGCGGGGCGTGGAGCGGCTGATGGTGGAGGGCGGTGGCCGCATCCACACCGCCTTCCTGTCCGAGGGCCTGGCCGACGAGATCCGCATGGCGGTCGCGCCCATGCTGATCGGCCAGGCCACCGCGCCGCGGTTCCTGCACCCGGCCCGGTTCCCGGGCGGTCCCGCGCGGAGGTTCCACCTGGAGGACGTCACCCGGCTCGGTGATGTCGCCGTCCTCCGCTACTTCCCGAAGACCTGAGCCACGACGGCCCTGATCGTGTCCCGCCGCAGCACGGCGATCACCAGCGCCACGAGACCCAGCAGCGCGGGCAGCGTGGCGTCCCCGTTGTCCAGCAGGAACAGTTCCGTGGTCACCGCCCCGACCATGACCCCGAACAGCCCCAGCGCGGCCAACCCGCACAGCCGCGGGATCAGCAGGCCCAGCGCCCCGGCGATCTCCAGCGTGCCGGTCAGGTAGCGCAGCCACTGGCCGAAGCCGATGTCGTCGAACTTCTTCACGAGGCCGTCGCCGAACAGCATCCACCCGCTGTAGAGGAAGTAGGCGGCCAGCGCGAGCTGGAGCGCCCAGACGACGATGTTGCCCACCTTCACCGGCACCGAGGCGGTCTGGTCAGACACGGGCGTATCCCTTCACCGGCGCGGCGCCCACCGCCGCGCGAACCCTGTTCCGCCACAGCCACCGCACGTCGCGGCCGAACGACCACACCAGGGCGGCCAGGGCCACCGCCACGAGCACCGCGGCGAAGGGCACCACCCCGGCGACGGCCACCACCAGCAGGACGCCCTGCCCGGCCGCCACGGCCTTGCGCGCGAAGCTCGGCGGCAGCTCCCCGCGCAACCACGGCGCCACCCAGGACGCCGCCACGAACACGTACCGCATGGCGCCGATGGCCAGCGCCCACGGCCCGAACGCCAGCGCCGCGTGCACGCTGAGCACCAGGATCAGGAACGCGTCGACCTCCATGTCGAACCGCGCGCCCAACGGGGACGCGGTGCCGGTCCGGCGCGCGACCCGCCCGTCCACGAAGTCCAGCGCCAACGCGACCGACGCCAGCACGACCACCACGACCGTCGCCGCGGCCCGGTCGGCCACCAGCGCGGTCACCCCGCCCACCAGCAGGCCCCGGGCGAGCGTCACCCGGTCGGCGGGCCCGAGGGCGCGGACCCCGGCACGGGCCATCGCCGCGCCCAGCAGCGCCCACGTGGCCAGCCCGTACGCCAGGCCCGCGAGCCAGCCGGGCAGGCCCAGCCCGAGGGTGCCGCCGAGCCCGGCGAGCACCAGGACCTGGGCGCCCGCCCACGCGGCCTGTTCCGGGACGGCCGGCGCGGCGGTGTGCTGAAGTGTGCTCATCGTGCCCCTCGGTCGTTTTTCGGAGGTTGCTGGATGACACGCGTCGCGAGGGCGGTTTGGTTCACCGGTTCGGGCAAGAGTGACATCCGACCCGCTCGCCTGCCCGACCCCGGCCCCGACGACGTGCTGGTCCGGACCCTGTTCAGCGGGGTCAGCCGGGGCACCGAGGCGCTCGTGCTGCACGGCGGGGTGCCGGCCAACCAGCACGCGGTCATGCGCGCCCCGTTCCAGGAGGGCGACTTCCCGTGGCCGGTCAAGTACGGGTACCTCAACGTCGGCGTGGTCGAACAAGGGCCTTCCGACCTGCGCGGACGACCGGTGTTCTGCCTCTACCCGCACCAGACGCACTACGTGGTCCCGGCCTCGGCGGTGACCCCGGTCCCGCCGGCCGTGCCGCCGGCGCGGGCGGTGCTCGCCGGCACGGTGGAGACCGCCGTGAACGCCCTGTGGGACGCCCGGCCGCTGGTCGGCGACCGGGTCGCGGTGGTCGGCGGCGGCATGGTGGGCTGCGCGGTCGCCGCCCTCCTCGCCCGGTTCCCCGGCGTGCGGCTCCAGCTGGTGGACACCGACCCGGACCGAGCCTCGACCGCCGCCGCCCTGGGCGTCGACTTCGCCACCCCGGCCGACGCGCGCGGCGACCTCGACCTGGTCGTGCACGCCAGCGCGTCCGAAGCCGGCCTGGAGACCTCCCTGAACCTGCTCGCGCCCGAGGGCACCGTCGTCGAGCTGAGCTGGTACGGCTCCCGGCGGGTCGCCGTGCCGCTGGGGGAGCACTTCCACTCCCGGCGGCTGACCGTGCGCGGCAGCCAGGTCGGCACGGTCGCCCGCTCGGACCGCACGTACGCCCAGCGCATGGCCCTGGCCCTGGACCTGCTCGCCGACGACCGGTTCGACGCGTTGATCTCGGGGGAGAGCACCTTCGACGAGCTGCCCGACGTGCTCACGCGGCTGCCCGCGCTGTGCCACCGCGTTCGGTACGGTGACTCGTGATCACCCTGGCGACCACCGAGGACGTCCGGGAGCGCGGCGCGGCGGTCGCGGTGCTCCCGGTGGGCAGCTTCGAGCAGCACGGACCGCACCTGCCGCTGGCCACCGACACGATCATCGCGTGCACCATCGCGCAGGCCATCGCCGACGCGTACCCGGTGCAGTTGCTGCCGCCGATCACCATCTCCTGCTCCCACGAGCACGCGGCCTGGCCAGGCACGGTCAGCATCTCGGCACGCACCCTGTACGCCGTGGTCACGGACATCGCCGAGTCCCTGCACGGTCTCCCGCTGGTCGTCGTCAACGCCCACGGCGGCAACTACGTGCTGTCCAACGTCGTGCAGGAGTCCCCTCGGATGGCCCTCTACCCGACGTCGGCGGACTGGGCGGAGGCCCGCGCGGCGGCCGGCATCGAGACGCCGTCGAACACCGACATGCACGCCGGCGAGATCGAGACGTCGATCCTGCTGCACGCCCACCCCGAGGTCGTCCGGCCCGGCTACGAGACCGGCGACCACGTGGCCGACGACCGGCGGCACCTGCTGACCACCGGCCTGGCCCCGCACACCCGGTCGGGTGTGGTCGGCCGGCCGTCCCGCGCGTCAGCCGACAAGGGCCGGGACCTGCTCGCGGCGCTGGTCACCGGGTTCGCCCGGCACCTGGCGACGCTGTAGCAGCACGACCACCCCGGGCAGGCTCGCCGCGAACGCCAGCACCCCGTACACCACCGCCGTGGTCACGCCCAGCGCCGCGCCCAACCCGGTGGCCCCGAACGCCACGGCCAGGAACGCCTCCCGCGGCCCGAACCCGCCCACGTTCACCGGGATCGCCATCACCACCAGCGCGAGCAGCGCCAACGGCACCAGGTCCCCGATCGACGCGGACACCCCCGCCACCCGCGCCGCCAGCACGAACAGCCCGACATGCCCAGCAGTCGTGACCAGCGAAAACACCACGACCCGCCACGACAGCACCGCCCGCCCCCACAGCGCAACCCCGGTCAGCACCACACCCACCACGGCCAGCAACACGTCCCGCCCCGGCATCCCCGGCACGTCCACCGGCCACACCACCACCGCGACCACCGTCACCACGACCAGCACGACCTGCCCGGCGACCCTCTCCACCACCACAGCCCGCAGACCACGGCGAACGTCCCCGACATCCCGCCCGTGCCGCACGGCCCGGTGCACGTCCCCGAGCACCCCGGCGGGCAGCACCGCGTTGAGCAACAACCCCCGGTAGTAGTCGGCAACCGCCGACTTCACCCGGATGGCCAACCCCATCCCGCGCGCCACCTCACACCACCGCAACGCGCTGAACACGGTCGTCACCCCACCGATGACCAGCGCGACTACGACCGCCCACCACTCCACGGCCCGGATGCCGTCCAGGAACGCGCCGGCCCCGAGTTTCACCCCGAGCGCCACCAGCACCCCCACGGCCAACCCGACCCGCAGCACCGCCTTCACGGCACGGCCAAGAGGTCCACGTGGTGCACCACCGCCCGCGCCGACTCCCGCCTCCGCAGGTACTCGTCCGCCCCCCGCGTCAACCCGGGCTCCTGCTCGCACGCCGCCTCCACCCACCCGCGCAACCACTCCTGGACCAGCGCTCCCGGCCCGAGCCGCCACGGGCTGGGCCGGGTCTCCACCCGCGCGCCCAGCCCTTCGAACGCCTCGACCGCCACCGCCGGCGCGTCCGGCCCCAGGAGCCCGCCCCGCCGCTGGTGGGCGTTGAAGGCCTCCTGGAAGCGCACGTCGAGCGGCTCGGCCGGGTCCAGCTCGACCCGACCGGCGACCGACAGCGTGAACAGCGCGGGCACACCCGCTTCTACGCAAGCGGCGGCCAAGGCGTTCACCTCGGCGCGGGTGAGCAGGTCCAACAACGCCGACGCCGTCACCAGCGACGCCCCCGCGAGGTCGGCCGCGCGCAACGCGGTCAGGTCGCCCTGCCGCGTCTCGACCGTCACCCCGCTCAGGGACGCACCCGCCAGTTCCAGCAGGCGCGGGTCGCGGTCGTGCAGCACCCAGTGCTGCGGACCACCCAGCCGCGCGGACAGCCACCGTCCCATCGATCCCGTGCCACACCCCAGGTCACGGATGACGGGTGGGTTCCGGTTCACCGCGAGCAGGTCACGAACCCGATCCGCCAGTTCGACCGACCGCGCTCGCGCGTCGGCGTCCTCCCGCAGTGCCAGCCATTCCGGCGCGAATCCCGTCATGCGCGCAGACTAGCCAGCACCGCCCCCACTCCCGCGACCGTTTCGTCCCAAGTGGACAACCCCGCCCGCCGCTCCAACGCCGCCCGTTTCAACTCCCGCCGCAGCTCAGCCGACTCGAACCACCGGCGCAGAGCGGCCGACCAAGCCCCAACGTCACCGGCCGGCAGCAGCAGCCCGCCGTTCCCCAGCGCGTCCGGTACGGCACTGGCCATCACCGGCACCCCACGCGCCAGCGCCTCGGTCACCACCATCCCGTAGGTCTCGGCCAAGGACGGCAACACGAACAGATCGGCCCGCGAGTACTCCCGCTCAAGCGGGTCTCCCACCACCGGCCCCACCCACTCGACCCGGTCGCCGAACCCCGAGACCAACTCCCGAACGTGACCCAGGTGCACCCGATCAGGTGTCGGCCCGACAACGGCCCACACCCACTGGTGGTCCAGCACCGTGGCCAACGCCCGAACCAGCACGTCATGCCCCTTGCGGGGCGTAATCGACGCCACGCTCAGCAGCCTCGACACCCCGTCGGTCCCCGCGGCAAGCTCGGCAGGCTCCACTCCAGGCGGAACGCTGTGCACCCGAGCGAGACCATGACGCTCAGCCACCCGCGCCGCCGCCGTGGCACTGGTCGCCACCACAGCCGCCACCCCACGCAGGCACTCCCGCTCAGCAGCGTCCAACCGAGCGGCCACCGCCGCGTCGAGCCCCACTTCATCAGCCAACGGCAGGTGCACCAACACGGCCACCCGCACCCTCCGGGCATGTGGCAGGACAACCTCAGGCACCCCACACGCAACCAGCCCGTCGACCAACACGACCCCGCCGTCCGGCACCCGCCCCAACGCCGAGTCCAACGCACGGCGAGACGCCTCGGACGGCAGCGGCCAGGTCCCCGGCACCAGCAGGTCCCGCATGCCCAGACCTGCGGAAACCCGCCGGTCGTAGCCGTTCCCACCGCTGGGTGCGGCGGGATCGTCCACGGCGGCGGGCACCACGAACCACAAGGTCACAGGGAGCGCTCGTAACTCGCCCAGGCCACGTGCGACTCGTGCAGGGTCACCTCGATGCCGCTCAGACCCAGCGCGCCCGGCCCCAGCGCGCCCTCGCGGACGCGGTCGGCGAGCCGGTCGGCGATGTGCCTGGCCAGAAACTCCGTCGAGGTGTTGACCCCGGCGAACTCGGGCACGTCGTCGAGGTTCCGGTAGTTCAGCTCGGCCAGCACGGCGCCCAGCTCCCGGGTGGCCAGTCCGATGTCGACGACGATGTTGTCCGAGTCGAGACCTTCGCGCTTGAACTTCGCGTCCACGACGAACGTTGCTCCGTGCAGGCGTTGCGCCGGACCGAACACCTCGCCGCGGAAGCTGTGGGCGATCATCACGTGGTCGCGGACGGTGATGCTGTACAGGGTGACCTCCACCAGGTGTGCGAGCTACGGTGCAACCACGAGCGTAATGACGAAGGGACCGGATGTACGAGCACGCCTTCAGCGACGAGGACGTCGCCGAGTCCGACCTGGTGACCCGCCGGGGCACGTTCCGCGCCGTGGCCTTCCGCGCCGACGGCCACGAGCACATGGCCCTGGTGCACGGCAGGACCCGGCTGCGCGACCACGTCCTGGTCCGCGTCCACTCCGAGTGCATGACCGGCGACATCTTCGGCGCCATGCGCTGCGAGTGCGGCGAACAGCTGGACGCCGCCCTGGACGCCATCGTCCGGGAGGGCAGCGGCGTCCTGATCTACCTGAGGGGCCACGAGGGCCGGGGGATAGGCCTGGTGGAAAAGGTCCGCACGCACGTCCTCCAGGACGAGCAGGGCCTGGACACCCTGGACTCGGCCACCACCCTGGGCCTCCCGGTTGACACCCGCGACTACACCCCGGCAGCCCGTGTCCTGCGACACCTCCGGATCCAGTCGGTCCGCTTGATGTCCAACAACCCGGACAAGATCAAGGCGTTGGAACACCACGGCATCCAGGTCACCGCCCGCATCCCGCTGCTCATCCCCCCGAACACGCACAACATCGCCTACCTGCAAGCCAAACGCGACCGCCTGGGCCACGACCTTCCCCAGATCGATGGCACCCAACCCGACAACACCATCCACTCTGGACCGCACGCCGCCCGCGCCTGGTGAACGCTCGCACCAAGCGCGGGTTTCCCCCTCTCACGACGTAAAGTCGCAACCACAGAGACAATCGCATGATCAAGGGGGATGGGCGTGGAGATCCGTCGGGGTGGCTTGGACGACCTGCCGTCGGTGCTGGCGATGCTGGACGGCGCGGTGGAGTGGTTGAGCTCGAAGGGGATCACCGGGCAGTGGGGCTCCGAGCCGTGGTCGACGAACCCGGACCGGGTCCGGAAGGTCACCGAGAAGCTGCGGGACGAGGTCGTGTGGATCGCGGAGGTCGACGGTGCGCCCGCCGGCGCGTTGACGCACTCCGAGCGGCCGATGGAGTACGTGCCGCAGGTGGAGGAGCCGGAGCTGTACATCAGGCTGCTGGTGACCTCGCGCGAGCACGCCGGCAAGGGCGTCGGCAGCGCGCTGCTCGACCACGCCCGCGCGCAGGCCCGGGAGCAGGGCGTCGACCTGGTCCGCGTCGACTGCTACGCGGGCGGGGACGGCCGGCTCGCGGAGTACTACCAGCGCAACGGGTTCCAGCCCGTGCAGACGTTCATGGTCGGCGAGTGGCCGGGGCTGCTGCTGTCCGACCGGGTCGGCGGGAGCACCGCTGGGTGACCGGTCGGCCACGCACCGCTGCACCGGTCGGGCGCGAAAACCCTTACCACTTCGCGAACACGCAGTCTCACCACACCGCGGGGCCTGCCGCGCGCTGAAACCGACGGATGCTCGCCGATCCTGGTGGACCTGAGCGGTTCGGCGAGGGGTGGGGCGATGGCGGTCCTGGTGTTGGGTCGGCCCGCGGTGCGCGGGCACGGGGTCACGCGGCACCCCGCGCGGCGGATGGTGCGCATCCTGTTGGGGGTGCTGGCGGTCCGGGCCAACCGGGCGCTGCCGCTGGAGTGGGTGATCGACGCGCTGTGGCCGGGGAAGCCGCCCGCCTCGGCCGCCGCGAACGTCCGCTCGCACCTGGCGGAACTGCGGCGGCTGCTGGCCGACCTCGCGCCGGGCGGTCCGTCCATCGTGACCTCCCGCGACGGTTACGTGCTGGCCGCCGCTCCCGACGCGGTGGACGTCACGCGGTTCCAACGCCTGGTGCGGGAGGGCCGCGAGTTGCGCGCCCACGGGGAGGACGCCGCCGCGGCCCAGTCGTTGGAGCGGGCGGTGGCGTTGTGGCGCGGTCCGGTGATGGCCGGTGTGCTGGTTCCGGACGTCGTGCGGCCGGACGTGACCGTGCTGGAGGAACAACGGGTCGGTGCCATCGAGGACCTCGCGGAAGTCCGGTTGGCACAGGGGTTCCACGCCGAGCTGGTCGCCGCGCTGGCCGGTCTGGTGGTCGAGTACCCGCTGCGCGAACGGCTGTGGCGGCTCCTGGTGGGCGCGCTGGCGGCGTCTGGTCGGCGCAGTGAAGCCCTTGCGGTGTACGGGAGGTTGGTCCAAGTGCTGGACGCGGAACTCGGCGTCGAGCCCAGCGCCGCCACGACCTCGCTCTACGAGACCGTCCGCCGCGACGGCCGCTGAGCACGCGACCCCGACCCGGCCCGAGGCGCGACACCGACCCGAGGCGCGACTGACCGCCGGGGCACCGCTTCCGCGTGTGCGCTCCCGTGTGCATCCCATTTCTACACTCGCCGCTCCTGTCCACGGAAGGAGTTCGGATGACCACCGCACTGCTCGAAAGCGCCGAGGAACTGGTGGCCCGCTGGCGCGCGGGGCTGGACGAGGTCGACAACCCGGCCGGTCCGCTGTTCGCCAACGGGGAGTTCGCCGAGGGTGACATCGTGGCGTGCAACCCGCCCGGCAGCCGCTGTTCGTCGTGCACGGCGTCCCGTCCGGTGTACTGCTGCTGACCGGACATGACCGGTGACGAGGTCGGCGCACTCGACCGAACCCTGGACTGGCTGATCGGTCCCGCGTCGGACCGGTTGGCCCGCTGCCTGGCCGAGGTCGCCGACCTCGGCGCCGCCGAGGCGGACGCCGTGCTCGCCGCCACCCGGGAGGTCCTCCTGGACGTGGTGCGGCGCAAGGTGATCCGCGTGCTCGTGCTGGAATTGAACGCCGCCCGGATCACCGGCAGGCTCACCGCACCCGACCCGGCGGGCCGCTGGACGGAGTTCCTCGACTCGGCCGCGCGCCCCGACTTCTGGGACGACCTCACCCGCCACTACCCGCACCTGGTGTCCCGCCTGCGCACCACGGTCGACCACCGGATCGACGCGATCCACCTGATGGCCCGCCGGTTCGCCGCCGACCGCCACCACCTGTCCGCGCTGCTGGGCACCGAGGCCGGCGAGCTGGTGAAGGTGGAGTTCGGCGCGGGCGACAGCCACCACGGCGGCCACACCGTGACTCTGGTGCACTGCACGGGCGGCACCGTCGTCTACAAGCCTCGGCCGATGCAGGTGGACCAGCGCCTGGCGGAGCTGCTGGCCGTGCTGACCGTCGGCGACGAGCACCCGATCCGCGTGCCCGGAGCGCTCGTCCGCGAGGACCACGGGTGGGCCGAGCACGTGGCCCACCGCTACTGCGCCACCGACGCCGAGCTGGACGCCTTCTACCGCAACCTCGGCCACTGGCTGGCGGTCATGCGCCTGGTCGCCGGCACGGACCTGCACGCGGAGAACATCATCGCGTGCGGCCCGGTGCCGGTCGTCGTGGACTGTGAGAGCGTCTTCACGCCCCGACCCCCGCACCCGCCCACCGGGGCCGGCGAGGCCACCGACAAGGTCGCCGAGCAGCTCAACGGGACCGTGCTGCGCACCGGGCTGCTGCCGGGCCGGGGCGCGGGCCTGGGGTGGCGTGGCGTGGACGGGTCCGCGATGGGCGGCCTGCCCGGCGAGCAGCCCGACATCGGTCTGCCCGACCTGGTCGGCGCGGGCACGGACACCGCGCGCGTGGCGATCGTGCCCTCCCAACCGCCGCCGACCCGCAACCTGCCCACCCCGCACCCGCGCCTGGCCCGCCACTGGCCGGGAGTGGTGGCCGGGTTCGACGAGATGGCCGCCCGCATCACCGCGCTGGACGCCGAGGGCCGGCTGGAACCGCTGCTGGCGACCTTCGCCGACTGCGTGGTCCGGGTGATCGTCCGGGACACCGAGTCCTACACCGAGTTGGCCCGCATGCTCTGGCACCCGGCCGGATTGCACGACCAGGAGACCGCCGAGCGCAAGGCGCGGGCGCTGCTGGCCCGGCACTCGATCAACACGCGCGGGCCGGGCGACCCGGACGTGCACGCGGCGGAGGTCGCCGAACTGCTGGTGGGGGACATCCCGGTGTTCACCACGACCCCGGCCGAGGGGTGGCTGCACACCCCGGGCGGCCTGGTGTGCGGTCCGCGCGTGGACCAGGTGGCGTTGGCGTTGCACAACTGGCGCACGGCGGACTTCGCGCTGGAACGCCGGGTCACGCACGCCGCCCTGGTCAGCGCCTACCTGAACCAGGGCGCGGAACCCGACCTGAGCCGGATGTGGTCCGGCACCCTCGACGAGTCCACTGTGGACACACGGCGGCGAAAGCTGGCCGCACAGCTGATGAGCGAGCTTTCCGCCGAAGCCGTGCGGGGCGGCGACGCCACAGCCACGTGGTTCGCGCCGATCCTGGACCGCTCCGGCTGGCAGACCACACCTCTGACCCCCGACCTGTACGGCGGAACCCTGGGCGTGGCAGTCCTGCTGGCGGGCTATGAGCACGAAGTCCAAGCGGGCCGGGCAGACGCCGTCGAAGGCGTGTCGGACCTCCTCCACGCCACCGTCCGCACCGCCCGCCTGACGCAGGAGTGGTGGGCGGCGCAAGCCGAGCACACGCGCCGCAGACCCGACCCGGCCGGCGGGTACATCGGGCTGGGCTCGCAGATCTGGTGCTGGCTCACCCTGGACCGCCTGGGCCTGGACTGCGTCGAGGACGCCCTGTTCCTGGCCCGCCAACTCCCCGCGTCCCTCGACGCCAGCGAAGGCCCGGACCTCGTGGTCGGCACCGCCGGCGCGATCGTGCCCCTGCTGGCACTGGCCGCCCGCACCGGCGACCAGTCCTGGACCGACCTCGCGCTCACGGCAGGGGACAAGCTCGCCGAGGACGCTGTCCGCACCAACGGTGTCGTGCGCTGGCCCGCTCCCAACTTCCCCGGCGGCATCGGCGGCTTCGCCCACGGGGGCACCGGCATCGCCTGGGCACTGGCGAAACTCGGTGCCGCAACCGGAGAACAACGGTTCACCGCGTTGGTCGAGGGCGCGGCGAGGTTCGAGGAAACCTGGTACAGCAAGGAAAGACAGGCCTGGATGGACCCACGTGAACCGGACACCATCGCGGCGGCCTGGTGCCACGGCGCGATCGGCGTCGGGCTGGCAGCAGCCGACGTCCCCGCGCTGGCAGGCGAGGACGTGCTGCGGCGGGCAGCGTTCTCGGCCCACCGGGACGGCTTGGGCTGGACCCACACCCTGTGCCACGGCGACACCGGCGTCTGGGAACTGCTCACCACCGCCCTGAACCACAACGCCGCCCCGGAAGGCCTCGACCGCGCAACCCTGGACGCCACAGTGCTGGGCAGCCTGGAATCCAACGGCATCACCACGGGCCTGGCGCGCGAGGTCTACTCGCCCAGCATCATGTCCGGCTCAGGCGGAGTCGCCTACCAACTGCTCCGGATGCACCCGGACTGCACCCTGCCGTCCGTCCTCCTCCTGGGCGAGGCGCGATGACCGACACCGACGACCCCCGTGACGGCAACCTGGTCACCCCGCACTGGCAGCTGGACGACTCGTCGGCCACGCGGCGCAGCCTGAGGGACGTGCCGGCGGCGACCTGGCCGGTGCTCAAGACCATCCGGCACGCGGCCCCCGGCGCGGCGGTGGCGGTCGCGGTCATGCAGGTCGTGTCGGGGCTCGCGGCGGCGTTCGGCCTGTTCGCCACCACGGGCGTCCTGACCGACCTGCTCGCCGGCGGCCCGACGACCGACCGGGTGGTCGCCGCGTTGCCGGACCTGCTGCTGGTGGCCGGCGCGTTCGGGCTGCGCGGCGCGATGGACGTCGGTGTCTCGCTCGCCCACGCCCGCATCACGCCGTCCGTGCGGCGGCTGGCCGAGGAACGGCTGTACGCGGCGAGCCTGGGCGCGGACCTGGCCGCGTTCGACGACGCCCGCTTCTACGACCGGATGCACCGCGCCCGCGACCGGGGCCTGTTCTTCCTCGAACGCGCGGCCGACAACCTGGTCGAGCTGGTCGGCTCGCTGCTCGGGATCGCCGCCGCCGCGGGCAGCCTGGCCGTGCTGCACCCCGTGCTGCTGCCGGTGCTGCTGCTCGCGGTGCTGCCGGACGGGTGGGCCGTGCAGCGGGCCGCGCGGCTGGCGTACGCGAGCGTGGGCCGCACGGTCGTGCTGGACCGGCGGGTGCAGATGGTGTCCGACCTTGCCACCGAACGGGAGCCGGCCGCCGAGGTCCGGGCCTACCAGGCGGAGCCGTTCGTGCTGGAGGAGTACCGGCTCGCGGCGGACCCGCTGCGCGACGAGGACGTCCGGCTGGCCACCGCGCAGGCCCGGGTGCGCGGGGTCGGGCGGGCGCTGTCCGGGCTCGGCCTGGCGGTGACGTACGTGGTGCTGGGCCTGCTGGTCCGGTACGAGTGGGTGCCGCTGGCCGTGGCGGGCACGGCGGTGATCGCGATCCGGGTGGCCACGACCGCGTTGAACCGGTTGGTGCTGGCGGCCAACCAGCTCGTGGAGCAGGGCCTGTACATCGCGGACTACCAGGACTTCCTGGCCTCCGCCGCCCGACCGGCGACACCCGACCAGGCCGACCTCGACCCCAGCCGGGTGTCCTTGCACGACGTCACCTTCCGCTACCCGGACAGCACCCGTCTCGCCCTCGACGGGGTGACGCTGACCATCGAGCCGGGCGAGACGGTGGCCCTGGTCGGTGAGAACGGGTCGGGCAAGACCACGTTGGCCAAGCTCGTCGCCGGCCTCTACACGCCCACCTCCGGTCAAGTCCTGTGGGGCGAGCACGACATCGCGTCGGCCGACCGGAACAGCGTGGCCTCCCAGGTGATGATGGTGTTGCAGGACCCGGTCCGCTGGCCGCACACCGCCCGCGTGAACGTGCGGGTGGGCCGGCACGACCGGCCCGACCCGGATGGCGTGGCGGTGAAGCAGGCCGCGAGCCAGGCCGGCGCCGACGAGGTGGTGGACGGCCTGCCCGCCGGGTGGGAGACGTTGCTGTCCAAGCAGTTCCGGGGCGGCGTCGAGCTGTCCGGAGGGCAGTGGCAGCGCCTGGCGGTGGCCCGCGGCCTGTTCCGGGACGCGCCCCTGTTGATCTGGGACGAACCGACCGCGCCGCTGGACGCCAAGGCCGAGTTCGCGGTGTACGAGTCGTTGCGGGCGTTGGCCGCGGACCGGACCGTCGTGCTGATCACCCACCGGCTGGCCAGCGTCCGGCACGCCGACCGGATCCTGTTGCTGCACGAGGGGAAGCTGGTCGAGCAGGGCACGCACGCGGAGCTGCTGGCCCTGGGTGGCCGGTACGCGGACCTGTACGAGCTGCAAGCCCGGATGTACGCCGATGCCTGACCTCGTGCTCCCGTCCGACCCCCGCTACGCGTTGTCCCGCAGCCAGTTCATCGGCCGACCGGTCGAGGTCCTGCCGCAGGCCATCGCGTTCTGCCCCGACACCGACGCCGTGGTGGAGGCCTTGGCCTGGGCACGGTCGCACAACATGCCGTTCGCCGTCCGAGGCGGCGGCCACAGCAACGCCTGCCACTCCAGCACCACCGGCCTCCTGATCGACCTGACCCCCAACAACGACATCAAGCCGGACACCACAACGGTGACCGTCGGCGCGGGCGTGCGGGTGGGTGAGGTGGCCGCCGCTCTCCACGCGCGGGTGGTGCCGTCCGGTTCGTGCCCGTCGGTCGGACTGGTCGGGGCCGCGCTGGGCGGCGGGTTCGGCAGTCACGGGCGGCTGCACGGCCTGACCTGCGACGCCCTGCTGTCGGCGGAGGTCGTGCTGGCGGACGGCCGGGTCGTGCACACCGACGACGAACCCGAGTTGCTGTGGGCTTTGCGCGGTGCCGGCGGCGGGAACTTCGGCGTGGTCACGACGGCGACCTTCCGCACCCACGCCACCACCCCGCGCACCCACTTCCGCCTGGAGTGGCCGTTGCACCGGGCTGCGGAGCTGATCCGGTGGTGGCAGGAGTGGGCACCGTTCGCCGAAGACGCCGTCTCGGCCGAGCTGGTGCTGATGTGTCCGCAGTACCCGGAGGAGGACCCGGTGGCCCTGCTGGTCGGCGCCGCCCCCAGCCTCCCGGCGGTTCCGCTCGACCCGATCTCCGCAGAGGTGGTGGAACTGTCCGCTGTGGACGCGGCCCGCCTGCACGCCACCCCGTACTCGGCGGCGGCTCTCGACCCCACGAGCATCCCGCTCGTCCACGAACGCCCCGGGATGTCCACGGCCAAGACGGAGTTCTTCGACCGGCCCCTCCCCAACGAGGCCATCACCGCTTTGCTGCACCACTTCGCGGCCAACCGCGAGATGGGCGAGCTTCGGGAGATCTCCTTCACCCCGTGGGGTGGTGCCTACGGCCGAACCAACGACACCGCGTTCGTCCACCGCGACCCGCACTTCCTGATCAAGCACACCGTCCTGGTCGGCCCCGGCGGCGCGGCCAGGCGCGGCGACGAGGTGCTGACCTGGCTGGCGGACAGCTGGCACATCGTCCACCCCTGGGGCACCGGCGGCGTCTACCCGAACTTCCCGGACCCGGCCCTGCCCGACTGGCTGACCGCTTACTACGGCCACCACACCGACCGTCTCAGGGCGGTGAAGCGCCACTACGACCCGGACAACGTCTTCCGCTTCCCCCAGTCCATCCCACTGTGAATTCGGATGCGGCCGGCCGAGGTCGTGGTGTGTGATCGGGGGATGGCGATCGTGTTGGGCACGCTGGACGACCTCGACCAGGCCGTGGGTGTCCTGCGGGAGTGGCAGGTCGAAGGTGCGCCGATGCAGCTGCACCCCGGTGACCTGGGCTGGTTCCGGCGGTTCGGCGCCGGGACGGGCGCGGTCCGGTCCTGGCGGCGGGACGGCCGGGTGCTCGCCCTCGGGCTGCTGGACGGCCCGGGGCTGCTGCGCCTGACGACCGCGCCGGACGTGCGGCGGGACCCGGAGCTGGCGCGGCGGATGTGCGAGGACATCGCCGAGCCGGCCCGGGGTGTGCTGCCCGAGGGGGAGGCGGCCGTCGACTCCCCGACCGGACTCCTGCTCAAGGACTTCCTGTCCGAGGCGGGCTGGACCCCCGGCGAGCCGTGGACGCCCCTGCACCGCGACCTGTCCCACCCGGTCGAGGACCCGGGCGTGCGGGTCGAGGTCGTCGGGCCGGAGCGGGTCGCCGAACGGGTGGCGGTGCAGCGGGCGGCGTTCGACGGGTCCACGTTCTCCGAGGAGCGCTGGCTGACGATGGCCGCCGGCGTGGCCTACGCCGACGCGCGGTGCCTGGTGGCCTACGAGCAGGACGACGCGGTGGCGGCGGTGACGGTGTGGTCGGCCGGTCCGGGCAAGCCCGGGTTGCTGGAGCCGATGGGCGTGCACCGGGACCACCGCGGTCGCGGCTACGGCAAGGCGATCAGCGTGGCCGCCGCGGCGGCGCTGCGCGACCTCGGCTCGTCCAGCGCGGTCGTCGCCACGCCCAGCGCCAACGCCGGCGCGGTCGCCACCTACCGGTCGGCCGGGTTCCGCGCGCTGCCCGAGATCCGGGACCAGGTCCGGGCCGGCTGACCCGTCACCGCAGCTTGTCGAGGTACTGGGCCAGCAGCCCGCGGCAGAACTCGACGTGGTCGGGGCCGTAGCCGCGCGGACCGCACTCGATGACCAGCAGCAGCCCCAGGTAGAGGTGGTAGAGGGCCAGCCGGTGCCGGAAGGCGGGGGAGTCGTCGAGGGTGCCGCCGGCCGCGGTGTACCCGGCCACGAGGTCGCTGTCGGGACCCGTGTCGCCGCCGAAGGCCAGGGACACCAGCTCGGCCGCCGGGTCGCCCCAGAACGCCCGCTCGTGGTCGATGAGCCCGGTGATCCGGGGCGGACCGTCGTCGGGCACGTCGACGAAGATGTTGCCCGGCCACAGGTCGAAGTGGACCAGCCGGGGCTCGGTGACCTCGTCGAGGGCGTACCCGCCCGCGGCCACCAGTGCCCGGACTTCCTCAGGGGTCACGCCCAGCGGCGTCCCCCAGCGCTCGGCGTCGGCCAGCAGCGCGTCCACCATGCCGGTGAACGCCGTCCGCCAGTTCGGGGCGGACAGCGCGGACTCCGCCGCCGGGTAGCCGAACCGGCCACCCTCCGGGGCCAGGGTGTGCAGCCGGGCGGTGATCGCGCCCAGCTCGCGGCGCAACGCCCGCTGGGTGTCCTCGGGCAGGTCGACCGCTTTGTCCCACGGCACGCCGTCCAGCACAGAGACGGCGAGGAAGTCCGCACCCGCGCAGAGCAGGTCCGGGGCCGGGACGTCGGGCAGCGCCGCGAGCCGCCGGTAGACCAGGGCCTCGGTCGCCATGATGCCGCGCTCGTACCGCAGGACCGCCGCGTCGGCCGGCGGCGCCAGCTTGACCACGGCGGCCCGGCCGTCGTGGAGCCGGACCCGGTAGGCCGTGTTGAACCAGCCGTCGGTCAGCTCGGTCTCCAGGCGGCAGCCGACGCCGAGGGACCGGTGCACCAAGGCGTCGAGGTCTTGCGGGGACAGGTGGCGTTTGGTCCGACTCTGCAAGGGTGTTCCGCTTTCAGTGGGTTGGGAGCGCTCCCACCCTGCCTGTCGGCGGCGGACGGGTCAAGGGCGCCGGGCCATGATCAGCGACTGACCCGGTGACGTGCGCAGCGGGTGGGTGGTCGGGTCGGTCAAACCGGCCGCCGTGAGCCACGACGTGATCTCGGACGCCGGGTAGACCTGGCCGCCCTGGCCGTGGAACAGGTTGAGGCTGAACACGCGGGCGAACGCGTCGCTGGCCCGGTCCTCGCTGTGCTCGTCGTGCTCCAGCAGCACCACCGACCCGCCGGGGCGCAGCGCGGCGGCCACCCGGTCCAGCAGGACCCGGTTGGCGGGCGCGGTCCGGCCGTGGACCACGTTGAACAGCAGCACGGTGTCGAAGTCCGTGCCCAGGTCGAGGTCGTCGTAGTCGCCCGGACGCAGGGTGACGCGGTCGGCCAGCCCCGCCGCCGCCACGGCTTCGGCGCCCACCGCCAGGGCCTCGGGCAGGTCGATGACCGTGGCCCGCAGGTCGGGGTGGGCCGTGCACAGGCGGATCGCGTACTTGGCGTGGCCGCCGCCCACGTCCAGCAGGGTGGCGCCGACCGGCACGTGGGTGGCGACCTCCGGCGCGATGCTGTCGGCGTGCCCGGACAGCATCCGCTGGAACCGCTGGAGCGCCTCCGGCCGGTCGGACAGCCAGCCGTAGAAGTCCAGGGCCGGGGTGCCGGTGCGGATCGAGTCCTCCAGGCCGTCCCACGACTCGAACAGCACGCTCGCCCAGAACCGGTCGACCTCGCTGTACCCGTCGCCGGACAACCACTTCTGCGTCGGCGCGGTGTTGCGGTAGGTGTCGCCGTCGCGTTCGAGGTAGCCGAACGCGACCAGCGCCTCGGCCAGCAGGCCCGTGCCGCGCGGGTCGGTGCCCAGGGCCGCCGCCAGGTCCTTGGCGGTCAGCGGCTCGCCGGACAGGGCGGCGAAGACGCCCAGGCGCAGCGCCGCCGCCATCGCGCGGTAGCCCGCCGTGGCGATCAGGTCCACGAAGGACGGCGGGCCGTCGCCGGGTTCGAGGTGCAGTGGCATGTCAGGACCTTTCCGGCAGGACGCCCGCGGTGGCGAGGAAGTCGATGTGGCGGCCGATCATCTCGGCGTCGGCGGGCGGGAACTCCACGCCGCACTCCGCCGCCGCGGCCCACGTGGCCGAGCAGTCGAACACGGGGTGGGCGCGGCGGGTGGTGGTGAGGCCGAACGCCAGCGGGCCGAAGGCGCTGTCGGGGCTCTCCAGCATCAGCGCCCGCCAGTCGTGGTACTCCAGCGCCTTGGTCGGGTAGCCCTTGGCGGTCAGCACGTCGCCCAGGTCGGCGTAGCGGAAGCCGTCGGCGCGGTAGTAGTGGAAGTCGCGGCCGACCTGGTCGGGGCGGGTGGACAGGCCGGCGATGGCGGCGGCGAGGCGGTCCACCGGCAGCATGTCGATCACGTCCTCGGTGCGCGGCACGGCCCCGGTCTGCGCGCAGGTGGCGATCTGGCGGCTCAGGTAGGACTCGGTCTTGGCCGTGCCGGTCCGCACGTCGCCGACGATCGCGGCGATCCGGTGGATCGACACCGGGACACCGCGGTCGCGGGCCAGCACGCCCATCATGTCGGCGACCCACTTCGTGGTGTGGTAGCCGGTGTCCAGGCCCGCCGGGTCCTCCGGCCGGTCGGACTCGGTGACCACCTGCCGGTCGTAGGACGCGCCGAGGAACACGCCGAGCGTGGACATCAGGTGCAGCGGCTTGGTCCGGTAGCGGGTGGCCAGGCGCAGGACGTCCACGGTGCTGCCCACGTGCGGCGGCATCATCCACTGGTAGGTCAGCACGAAGTTCATCACCGCGCCGTTGTGGTAGACGGCGTCCATGCCCTCGGCCAACGCGTCGAACTCGCGGGACTCCAAGCCCAGCATGGGTTTCGACATGTCACCCACCACCGGCACGACCCGCGTCAGCACGTCCTCGGGCACGTCCAGGTGCGCCCGGCGCAGGTTGGCGCGCAGGCGCGCGGACGCGACTGCCGGCGTCTCCGCCCGCACCAGGCAGTGCACCTCGGCCTCGGTCCGCCCGAGCAGTTCGGCCAGCAGGTGCGCGCCGAGGAACCCGGTCGCGCCGGTCAGCAGGACCCGTTGCGGCGCACCGGTCACCACCGGGCCGTGCGGGACCACGTCGTCGGGCGGCGTGGCGTCCCGCCACATCTGCTCGACGCTGGGCAGCCCCGAGGAGTACCGCTTGGCGAACGTGTGGTCCGACGCGGCGGCGCTCTCCACCACCTCGGCCAACTCGGCGAGGTCGGCGGTGGCGAACAAGGCCCGCAGCGGCACGGTGACGCCCAGCAGCGACCGGACCTTGGCCAGCACGGCCGCCGCGATCAGCGAGTGCCCGCCCAGGCCGAAGAACGAGTCGTGCCGGCCGACCAGGGGCGCGTCCAGCACCTCCGACCAGATCTCCGCGAGCACCCGCTCGACGGTCGTGCGCGGCGGCTCGTAGGGCTTGGCGGCCACCACCGGCTCGGGCAGCCTGCGCACGTCCACCTTGCCGTGCGCGGTGAGCGGGAGTTCCTCCAGCACCACCCGCGCGCCGGGCAGCATGGCCTCGGGCAGGTGCTCGGCGCAGAACGCCCGCAGCTCGTCCAGTTCCGGCGCGGTCTGCCCGGGGCGCGGCACCACGTAGGCGACCAGGGTGTCCGACCGCACGGCCACCGCCGCCTCTGCCAGGCGGGGGTGCCCGAGCAGCGCGGCCCGCACCTCGCCGGGCTCGATCCGGTGCCCGCGCAGCTTGACCTGGTCGTCCGCGCGGCCCAGGAACTCCAGCGTCCCGTCCGGCAGCAGCCGCACCAGGTCACCGGTCGCGTACATCCGGCCGCCCGGGACCGTCGGGTCCGGCAGGTACACCGACGCCGTGCGTGCCGGGTCGCCCCGATACCCGCGTGCCGGTGCGCGACCGCCGATGTGGAGCTGTCCGGGCACGCCCACCGCGACCGGCCGCAGGTCCCGGTCCAGCACGTACGCCCGGACACCGGGCAGCGGCCGGCCGATGGGCAGCGTGGACGCGGTGACTTCCGACGCGTCCACCGTCCGGTAGGCCGTCGCGCACACCGTGGTCTCGGTCGGCCCGTAGTGGTTGACCAGCTCGACCCCGGTGGCGGCGGCCCACTGGGCGACCGTCGCCGGCGGCACGGCCTCGCCGCCGATCATCATGACCCGCAACGGGCTCCCGGTGTCGGTCACGCCCTCCAGGTCGGCCACCCATCGCTTCCACAGCGCGGCCGGGGCGTCCACGGCGGTCAGGTCGTGCTCGGCGCACAGCCGCAGCAGGTCCGGGCCGCCGATCGCGGCGGGCTCCGGGTGAACGACCACCGCCGCGCCCGCGCACCACGCCGGGAACACGTCACCCACGGACGCGTCGAAGCTCAGCGGCGGGATCATCAGGATCCGGTCGCCCGGCCCGAAGTCGTGCAGGTCGACGAACGTCCGCGCGAGGTTGGCCAGCGTGTCGTGCTGCACCTGCACGCCTTTGGGCACACCCGTCGAGCCGGACGTGTAGATCACGTACGCCAATCGGCCCGGGTACGTCTCGACCGCAGGCGGTTCGGCGGCTTCCCCGGTGAAAGCGTCGTCGGCGGTGTCCAGCAGCGCCCCGTGGTAGTCGCCGAACCGGTCACGCGTGCCGGGCGCGGTGATCACCACGGGCGCGGCGCAGTCGGCGAGCAACCCGGCTAGCCGGGCGGGCGGGTGCGCCGGGTCGAGCGGCACGTACGCGCCGCCGGCCTTGAGGATCGCCAGCAGCGCCACGAGCGCGTCCGTCCCGGCCTTGAGCGCCAGCCCGACCGGGACCTCCGGCCCGACACCGAGGTCCGCGAGGACGTGGGCGACCTTGTTGGCCCGCCGGTCCAGCTGCGCGAACGTCAGCGACGAGCCGCCTACCTCCAGCACGGCCGTCGTGTCCGGATGCGCGGCGACCTGCTCGGCGATGCGGTCCAGCACGTCCGGGGTGTCCGGGGCCGGTTGGTCGTTGAGCCGCTCGGCCGCCGCCCGGTCGTCCTCGGAGATCCAGTCCACTTCGGACAGCCGGCTGTCTGCGGTCCAGGACTCCAGCACGGTCAGCAGCTGGCGTGCGAACCCGGCCACGGTGTCCGGCTCGAACAGGTCCGTGCTGTAGTCGAGGTTCGCGGGCCAGTCGCCGTCGGTCTCGCGGACGTGCAGGGTCAGGTCGAACCGGCTGGTGCCCCGGTCCACGGTCAGCGGCTCGGCGGGCAGCCCGGCCCACCGCCCGGCGCCGCCGCCCCGGTTGAGCACCAGCATGACCTGGAACAGCGGGTGGTGCGCCACGTCCCGGCGGGGTGCGACGCGGGCGGCGACCTCGTCGAAGCTCACCTCGGCGTGGTCGAGGGCGTCGATCGCGGTGGCCTTGGCGCGGGCCAGCAGCTGCGCCACGGTCGGGTCGCCGGACAGGTCCAGGCGCAGCGCGGTCGTGGTGACGAACATGCCCACCGACCGCTCCAGCTCGGGGAACGGCCGGTGCGTGGTCGGCGAGCCGACGACCAGGTCGTCCGTGCCGGACCGGCGGGACAGCACCAGGCCGAACGCGGCCAGCAGCCCCGCGAAGGTGGTGCAGCCGTGCGCGCGGGTCAGCTCGGCCAGCCGTGCGGCCAGGGCGGCGGGCACGACGAACCGGTGGCTGCCGCCGGCGACCGTCCGGTGCCGGGTGCGCGGCCGGTCGGCGGCCAGGTCCAGCACGTCGGGCGCGCCCGCGAGCCGGTCGGCCCAGTGGTCCAGTTGGCGCTGGCGTTCGCCGTCCGCGAGCCGCCCGGACTGCCAGTGCGCGTAGTCGGGGAACTGCGCCCCGACCGGTTCCAGCGGCACACCCGCGTAGACGTCGCCGATCTCCCGGGCCACCAGGCCCAGGGACAGGTCGTCGCACACGATGTGGTGCGCGGTCACGACCAAGGCCGACGAGCCGGGCATCCGGATGAGCCGGACCCGGACCAGCGGGCCGTCCTCCAGGTCGAAGGGTGTGTCCACTTCGGACACGACCAGGTCTTCGAGCGACCCTTCCAGCTCGGTCGCCACGACCGGCACCGACAGCTCCGCCGCCACCCGCTGCGCCGGCGTGCCCTCGTCGTCCACGATCCGCGTGCGCAGGGCTTCGTGCCGGTCCACGACGACGTCCACGGCCCGCTGCAACTGCTCGACGTCGACCTCGCCGTGCACCCGCAGCGCCGCGAACATCGCGTAGGCCCCGGAGTCCAACCCCAGCCGACTGGTCAGCCACAGCCCGCGCTGGTTGCCGGTCAACGGCACGACCGCGCCCTCCGGCCGGCGCGGCACGCTGGAGGAACGGCCCGCCAGGCCGCGCTGGGCGAGCAGGCGCTCCAGCAGCCGCTCGCGGTGGTCGGACAGTTCGGTCACGAGTGGGTCCTCTCCGGAATGACCGCGTCGGGCAGGTCGTCCACGGTCCGCAGCCGGGGCCGGGACCACGCGAACGCGGTCAGCGCGAGCATCAGCCCGCCGACCACGAGGAAGATCAGGGCGATGCCGCGCCCCTCGCCGGTGCCGATGACCGCGCCCAGCGAGGACGCCAGCGCGCCGTCGGGCGCCATCAGCGGTTCGGCCACGCCGTCGGACAGCGGGCCGATCACCAGGTAGGCGATGGGCATCGCCGCCGTGGACAGGGTCCGCACCACGCCGAGCACCCGGCCCAGCACGTCCTTGTCCACCTTGGTCTGCAACAACGTCACGCAGCACGTGTTCATCAGCGGCAACGTGAACAGGAACGCGGGCGCGGCCACCCCGATCAGCCACGGCGAGGGCGCGAGGCTGTGCAGCACCAGGAACACCCCGCCCAGGCCCAGCCCGGCGTAGATGCCGTGCACCCGCCGCTTCGGCCCGCCCCACGCGCCCATCACCAGGCCGCCGACGAACAACCCGCTGCCGCCCGCCGCCATCAGCACGCCCAGGGTGGCCGGGGAGGAGAACGACAGGATCAGCGGCTGCACCAGCCCGCCCGCGACGGCGAACAGGAAGTTCCACGCCCCGAACACCGCGCACAGCGTGAACAGCCCCGGGGCGCCGCGCAGCCACCGCAGTCCCGCGCCCAACCCCTGGGCGCCGCTGCCCCGGCTCCCGCTCGCGCCCGCGGGAAGCCGGGCCAGCAGCAGCGCGGCGACCGCGAAGACCATCGACACCACGTCGATGACCAGCACGCCGCGCAGTCCGACCAGGCCGAGCAGCGCACCCGCCACCAGCGGCGCGGCGATCTGCACGCCCTGGGTGAGCTGCATCAGGCCGTTGACCCGCCCCAGGTGCTCCGCCGGCACGAGAGCGGGCACCAGCGCCTGGTAGGCGATGATGTGGAAGGAGTTCAGCGTGGCCGTCAGCGCCGAAGCCACGTAGACCTGCCACACGGCAAGGGAACCCGTGCTCACCGACACCAGCAGCAACGCGGTCACCAGGCCCGCGCCCGAGTCGGCGAGGAGCATGATCCTGCGCCGGTCGTACCGGTCGGCGACCGCGCCCGCGTAGGGCGCGAGCAGGATGCCCGGCACCACCGCGCAGAACTGGATCAGCACGAACTGGGTCACCGACCCCGTGCCCAGGTACACCCACACGCCCAGCACGAACGCGGTCAGCGCCGAGCCGATCACGCTGACCAGCTGCCCGGCCCACACCACCGCGAACCGCTTCACGAGCCCTCCCCGAGCATGGCCGCGACCTCCTCGTCGGACAGCCCCGCGAGCTGCACCCGCAGTTCCGCGACGGCCGTGATGCGGTCCGGTTCGTCCAGCGCCAGCAGGGTGGACGCCAGGCCCGCCACGGTCGGCGCGGCGAACATCCGGCCGATCGGCACCGCCACGGCGAACGCACCGTGCACCCGCGCCAACGCCTTGGCCGCCAGCAGGGAGTGGCCGCCCAGCGCGAAGAAGTCGTCGTGCACCCCGACCTCGGGCACCGCCAGCACCTCGCGCCAGATGCCCGCGAGCACCTCCTCGACGGCGTTGCGCGGCGGCACCCGGTCGCCGGCGGCCGTCCAGTCCGGCTCGGGCAGCGCCCGGCGGTCGATCTTGCCGTTGGGGGTCAGCGGGAACGCGTCCAGCACGACGGCGGTCGCGGGCAGCATGTAGTCCGGCAGCCGCCCGGCCAGCGCCGCGCGCAGCCGCGCCCAGTCGACCGGGTGGTCGGTGACCAGGTAGGCGACCAGCCGGGCGTCCCGGGGCACCACGACGGCCTGCCGGACCTCGCCGGTGTCCACCAGCGCGGCCTCGACCTCGCCCAGCTCGATCCGGAACCCGCGCACCTTCACCTGGTGGTCGGCACGGCCCAGGAACTCCAGCGTGCCGTCGGCGCGGTGGCGGACCAGGTCCCCGGTCGCGTACAGCCGCGCACCGGGGGTCGTGGCGAACGGGTCGGGCACGAACCGGCTCGCGGTCAGCCCCGGCCGGTCGTGGTAGCCGCGTGCCACGCCGAGCCCGCCGATGTGCAGCTCGCCCACCACGCCCGGCGGCACCGGCTCCAGGCCGGCGTCCAGGACGTACAGGCGGGTGTTGCCGATGGGCGGGCCGAGGACGACGGGCGCGGGCGAGGGGTCGACGAGCCCGGCGGACGACCACACGGTGGTCTCGGTGGGGCCGTAGACGTTCCACAGCAGGGTGTCGTCGGTCAGCAGGTCGTCGGCGAGGTCACGGGGGAGCGCTTCGCCGCCGCAGATCCTCGTGGTGACGTGGTCCGGCACGCCACCCGCCTCGACCAGCAGCCGCCAGGTGGCCGGGGTCGCTTGCAGCGCGGTCACGCCCGCGAGCGCGTCCCGCAACGCCGGGCCGTCGCCGGCGACTTCCGGCGGCACCACCGCGACCGACGCGCCGGCGGTGAGGGGGAGCAGCAGTTCCAGCACGGAGATGTCGAACGACAGCGTGGTGACCGCCGCCAGCCGGTCCTCCGGGGTCAGCCCGAACAGCTGCTGGAACGACACCAGCAGGTTCACCACGGCCCGGTGCGGCACCTCGACGCCCTTGGGCGTGCCGGTCGAGCCGGACGTGTAGATCACGTAAGCCAGGTCTTCGGCGTGCATCGGACACGGCTCGGGTCGCGCCGGTTTCACGTCATCCAGATCGAGGATGGTCCTGCACGGCAACGGTTCCAGCGCCGGGTCGGTCAGCAGGACCTCCGCGCCCGAGTCCGCGAGCATCAGCGCGAGCCGGGAGGACGGCCAGCCGGGGTCGAGCGGGACGTAGGCCGCGCCCGCCTTCCACACCCCGAGGACGGCCGCGACCAGGTCGGACGTGCGCGGCAGGTGCAGGGCGACCAGCGAACCCCGGCCCACGCCGTGGGCTTGCAGCAGCGCCGCGATGTGGTCCGAGCGTTCGTCCAACCCGCGGTAGGTCAGCGGGCCGACCGCGGGCGCGTCGGGTTCGCCGGAGATCAGGTCGAGGGCGGTGGTGGCCTCCGGTAGCGGCAGATCGGTGGCGTTGAAGCCCTCCAGCACCTCCCAGCGGCGCACACCGGTCAGCGCGTCCAGCTCGGAGATCCGCCGCTCCGGGTGCTCGGCGGCGGCCGTGAGCAGGGCGATCAGGCGGTCGGTGAAGTCGGCGATGGTGGGTTCGTCGAACAGGTCCGTGCTGTACTCGACGCCCAGCGCGAGCGCGTCGCCGCGGTGCTCGGCGGCCACCGTGATGTCGAACTTCGAGACGCCCGGGTCCGGCGTGATCGACTCGACTGCGAGCCCGTGCAGGCCGATGGCCAGTGGTGGCGTGTTCTGGAGGATGAGCTGGGCCTGGAAGAGCGGCGCGTGGCCCAGGCTGCGTTGGGGGCGCAGGTGTTCCACTAGCCGTTCGAACGGCAGCTCGGCGTGCGCGAGTCCGTCCACAGTGGACTTCTTGGCGCGTTCCAGCAGTTCGGCGAAGGTGGGGTCGTCGCCGACGTGGGTGCGCAGGGCGATCGTGTTGACGAAGAACCCGATCAGGTTCTCCAGGTCGGGGTGGGAGCGGCCGGCGACCGGGGTGCCGACGACCACGTCGTCCTGGCCCGCCAACCGGCCCAGCCGGGCTGAGAACGCCGCCAGCAGCACCATGAACAGGGTCACGCCGTGCTTGCGCGCCAACGACTCCAGCGCCGCCAGCGTGCCCGCCGGGACGTCGCCGTACCGCAGCGCGCCCCGGTAGGTGCTCACGGCCGGGCGCGGCCGGTCGGTCGGCAGGGTCAGCAGTTCGGGGGCGCCGTCGAGGTGCCGCGCCCAGTGGTCCAGGTGGGCCTCCGCGACCTCGCCCCCCATCCGGTCCCGTTGCCACACCGCGAAGTCCGGGTACTGCAACCGCAGGTCCGGCAGGTCCGCCGCGCGCCCGTCCAGCGCTGCCGCGTACCCCTCGCCCAGCTCGCGCAGCAGCACCGACAGCGACCAGGCGTCGGAGGTGATGTGGTGCAGGTTGAGCACCAGCACGTGGTCGTCGTCGGCGAACCGGCCCAGGGAGGCCGTGAACAGCGGCCCGCGCTGGAGGTCGAAGCCCACCGCGCCGCGCTGGTCGGCGAACGCCCGCGCGAGGGCGTCCCGGTCGCCCTCGGGTAGTTCGAAGTCCTCGACGGTGGCCGCGCCGGTCGGTGCGACCAGCTGCACGGGCTCGCCGCCGGAGTCCGGGAAGGTGGTGCGCAGGGCCGCGTGACGGGCCACCACGGCGTCCAGTGCCTTGCGGAGCGCGGCCTTGTCCAGCGGTCCGCGCAGGCGCAGGCCCAGCGGGATGTTGTAGACCGCGCCGCCAGGCGCGAACTTCTCCAGGAACCACAGGCGTTGCTGCCCGAACGACAGCGGGTAGGCGGCCGGTTTCGCCGCCCGTTCCCGCAGCCTGCGGGCCAGCAGCTCCCGCTTGCGCGCGGCGGACCCGGCGTCGGGGTGGGTCATGGTCAGCTCCCGGACGTGGCGAGTCGGTCGGCGGCGGCGCGGACGTCGCCGCGCAGGTGCGAGGGCACCCGGTCGCCGAAGCGCTCCAGGTACGCGGTGAGGGTCACGTCGTCGTCGCGCAGGAACGGGAAGTCCGTGGGCACCATGTGCCGGATGGCCAGCATGGGCACCGGGCTGTTCAACGGGCGGAACACCGGGTTCCACAGGCCGGCCTTGTCCGGCGGACCGGGGTGGAACTCGCCGACCATCAGGCCGTTGGCGGTGTACTCGGGTTTGAGCAGCCGCTGGGTCCGGTCCACGACGGACCAGGCGGCGGGCTCCCGCAGCTCCGGGAACAGCACGAGGATCGTCTTGAACTGCGCGCCCGGCCCGGTGCGCGGCTCCAGCTCGGCGAACCAGTCGCGGTAGTGCAGCAGCAGGTCCGCCAGCTCGGCCGGCTCGGTCGGGCGGCCGGGGTGCACGGACAGGAAGAACAGGCCCTTCTGCATCGACGTGTCGGTGAACGGGCACACGTCGCCGCGCCGGCCCAGTTCGGGGTGCGGGGCGCACAGGTAGTCGCCCGCCCACGCGAACACCGTCCGCAGCGCCGCTTCGTGGGCGGCGACCTCGTCGGGGAGCTGTTCGGCGCGGAAGTCACCGGGCTCGACCAGGGGGTGGGCCGGCCGGTTCGGGTGTATCAGCATCATCTCACCTGCCTTCTGCGGCGGACTCTGGCGAGGCCGCGTCGGCTTGTCGTGTCGCCTTTCCCGGCGATCACTCTTTTCGATCACCGGGAAAGGCGGCGCGATGAGCCGACTTCCAGGCGGCCTCGCCGCGGCGCCGGAGGCGACGCAATCCAACGCAGTGCGAGTCCCGCCAGTGCCGCGCCGGTGAGCGCGGTCGTGGTGGCCAACAGGCGGTCCTGGCGCTTCGAACGGGCCAGGGCTTCGCCGTAGGGCGTGGTCGTGTGGGCGATCAGGGTGTAGAGCGGCACCCAGGAACGCGGGAACAGCCGGTGCAGCACCAGGTCGGCCTTCTTGCGGGCCAGGAACAGCGGCGACCGCAGCTTCGCGCGCAGCTCCACGAAGTTGCGCTTGGACAGCTCCGCGAGCACGTCGGTGTGCGGCCGGCGGGCGTCCTCGAAGGCGGCCAAGGCCTTCGGCAGGTCGTGCGGGTGGGCGGCCAGGCAGCGGTCCAGCACCGAGCAGTCCTCGAAGGCCGCGTTCATGCCCTGACCGAAGAACGGGTACACGGCGTGCGCTGCGTCGCCCAGCAGCACCACACCGCGACCCGCTCCGGTGGCCACGTGCCAGGGCGCGGTGCGGATGGTGACCAGGCTCGCCGGCGGGTGGGCCAGGAACTGCTCCACCACGTCCGGGATCAGCGTCAGCGTGTCGGGGAAGCGGCGGGCGAAGAACTCCCGCACCCGCGCGGGTGTGTCCAGCCCGGCGAAGCCGTGCGGTCCGTCGAACGACAGGAACACCGTGGCGGTCAGCGAGCCGTCCGCATTGGGGTGGGCCACGATGAGCCCGTCGTCCCCCGGCCACACGTGCAGCGCCCGCAACTCGGTGCGCGGCTCGCCGTCGTCGCCGACCGGGATCAGCAGCTCCTTGTACCCCCACTCCAGGTACTCCTGGTGCAGGGTCATCCGGCGGCCCCGGCCGAGGTGGGTGCGCACGGCGGAGAACGCCCCGTCCGCGCCGACCACCAGGTCGGCCTCGATCTCGTCGGTTTCCGTGGTCACGGACGGCTTCTCGCGGTCCAGCCCGACGACCTTGCGCCCCCACAGGAACTCGACGCCCTGCTTCTCGGCCTCGTCGATCAGGGCCACGTTGAGGTCGTGGCGCAGCACGGAGTGCAGGATCTGGTCTTCCTCGGTGCCGTAGGGCTGGAAGCGCAGCGCCCCGTCGGGCGCGTGCACGACCCGGCCGCGCATCGGCACGGTCAGCGGCTTGAGCGTGTCCAGCAGGCCGATCTCGCGCAGGGCCACGATCCCGCGTTGGGACAGGCCGAGGTTGATCGACCGGCCCGCCTCGCGGGCGCCGGGCGTGCGCGGGTCCTCCCGCCGCTCCAGCACCCGGACCGCGTACCCGCGCCGGGCCAGGTAGACCGACACCAGCGAGCCCGCCAGACCCGCGCCCACCACCACCGCGCGGCCCACAGCAGTCCCGCCCGCGCTCGCCGCAGCCCTGCCCGCGCTCGCCGTGCCGCTCACAACAGCCCTGCCCGCGCTCGCCGTGCCGCTCACAGCTCGTCCTCGCTCAACGTGCCCAGCAGCCGGTCGATCTCCGCGTCGGACAGGTCGTCCAGCTGGTCCAGCAGCGGCGCGGGACCGCGTGTCCCGGCCTCCGCGGTGTCCAGGGCAGCCCGCAGGCCCGCGATGGTGGGTGCGGCGAACAGGGCCGCCAGCGGCAGGTCCGCGCCCAGGGCCGTGCGGACGCGGGCCAGCATCTGGGTCGCGGTCAGGGAGTGGCCGCCCAGGGCGAAGAAGTTGTCGTGCACGCCGACGCCGTCCGGCAGGCTCAGCACGTCCTGCCAGATCCGCGCCAGCGCCGCCTCCGTGTCGTCGCGCGGTGGCACGTGCTCGGTGGCCGCCCCGGTCCACGTGGGCTCGGGCAGCGCGGCCCGGTCGATCTTGCCGGTCCCGGTGCGCGGCAGGGCGGGCAGCTCCACCAGTGCGGCCGGGATCATGTACTCGGGCAGCTTGGCCGCCAGGTGCGGGCGCAGGTCGGCGACGGGCCGGCGCAGCACGACGTGCGCGACGAGCCGGACGTCCGCCGCACCAGCCGACCACGTGGTGACCACGGCGTCGGCCACGGCCGGGTGCGCCCGCAGCACGGCCTCGACCTCGCCGGGCTCGATGCGGAACCCGCGGACCTTGACCTGCCGGTCGGCGCGGCCCAGGAACTCCAGGAGGCCGTCCGCGCGTGGCCGGACCAGGTCGCCGGTGGCGTAGAGGCGTCCGCCGCCGAACGGGTCGGGGAGGAACCGGTCGGCGGTCAGCGCGGGCAGGCCGTGGTAGCCGCGGGCGACCCCGGCGCCGCCGATGTGCAGCTCGCCGATCACGCCGGGCAGGACCGGGCGCAGCAACGGGTCCAGCACGTGCAGGGTGGTGCCGTCGACCGCCGGGCCGAGCCGGATCGGCGCGGGGCTGTCCGGCACCACGCCGGCCGTCGAGTACACGGTGGTCTCGGTGGGGCCGTAGCCGTCGACCAGGGTGGCGCCGTGGGACTGGAGGTCGTCGGCCAGGTCCCGGGGCAGCACCTCGCCGCCGGTGACCCGCAGCCGGACCCGCGCGGGCACGCCACCGGCCGCCACGACCATCCGCCAACTCGCCGGACCGCCCTGCACGACCGTGGCCCCGGAGTCGGCGATCCGCTGCCGCAGCAGCGCCCCGTCGGCCACGTCCGCCGCCGGGATCGCGGTGAACCCGGCGCCTCTCATGAGCGGCACCAGCATCTCCACCGTGGACACGTCGAACGCGGGTGTGCTGATGGAGGCGAGGCGGTCGTCGGGGGAGAGGTCCAACAGGCGGTCCATCGACGTCAGCAGCGCGGCCAGACCGCCGTGCGTGACCCGGACACCCTTGGGCTTCCCGGTGGAACCCGAGGTGTAGATGATGTACGCCAGGCTTTCCGGGATCGGCGGCACGGCGTCCGGCGGGGTGCCCGGACCGGTGGCGTCGGTGACGTCCACCGTGGCCCACGGCCCGCGCAGCACACCGGTCTTCTCCCGGGAGGCCGCGTCGGTGACCACGATCGGCGCGCCGGCGTCGACCGCCATCGTCGTCAGGCGCTCGACCGGCCACGACGGGTCCAACGGCAGGTAGCCCGCGCCGACCTTCCACGCGGCGAGGATGCCGATGATCGTGGGTTCGCCCCGGTCCAGGCACAGCGCCACCGGGTCGTCCGGGCGCGCGCCGACCGACTTCAGGGCGTGCGCGAGGCGGTTGGCGGCGCGGTCGAGTTCCCGGTACGTCAGCTTCTCCACCACCGCGTCGGGGTGCGCGGCGAGCGCCTTCACGATCACGTCGAGCGCGGTTTCGGTGGCCTGGGCAGGGGTTTGGGGCGTGGGGGTCGTGACGAGGGGCAGTTCGGCGACCTTCGTGTCGGGGTCGACGCCCGCGGTGAGGGTGGCGAAAGCGTGGTGCAGAGCCGCGATCGTGGCTTCATCGAACAGTTCGGCGTCGTACTGCCAGCGGCCGAACCACCTGTCCCCGTCCCGTTCCACGGTCAGGGACAGGTCGAACTTCGCGCCACCGTTGGACACCGGCTCCGGCCGCAGGGTCAGCGCGCCCGCCCGCCGCGCCGGCGGCAGCGGTTCGACCGCGAACATCACCTGCACCAGCGGCGCGTGCGCCAAGGTCCGTTCGGGTGCGACGAGGTCCACCACCTGCTCGAACGGCAGGTCCTGGTGCTCCAACGCCGCCACGGTCGCCTGCTCGGCCGCCGCCGTGACCTCGCCGAGGGTGGTGTCCGGCTCGAAGGTCGCCCGCAGCGGCAGGGTGTTGGCGACGAACCCGACCAGGCCCTCGGTCTCCGGACGGGTGCGCGCCGCCACCGGGGTGGCGAGGAGGAAATCGGCCTGCCCGGTCACCCGGTGCAGCACGCACTGGAACAGCGCCAACAGGTGCGCGAACGACCCGTCCGCCACCGCCAGCTCCCGCCGCAGCTCGGCCCCGCGCCCGGTGGGGGAGGCCGGGCGCGGGTGATCGGTGGGCAGGGGCAGCACGGTCGGCGCGCCGCGCAGGGCCTGCGCCCAGTGGCGGGCGTCGTCGGCGAACGCGCCGGCCTCGACCTGCTCCTGCTGCCACAGCGCGTAGTCCGGGTACTGGACGGGCAGCTCCGGCAGGTCGGTGTCCCCGGCGTAGCAGCGCGCCAGCTCGTCGAACAGCACCGCGCACGACCAGCCGTCGGCGATGCTGTGGTGCAGCACCAGGACCAGCACCTCGTGGTTGACCAGGGTCGCCCGCAGCAGCGGACCGGTGTGCAGGTCGAACGGCTCGCGCACCAGCCGCCGCACGGCCCCGTCCACGTCGTCGGTCTCCAGGACCGGCAGCGGCACGGGCTGCGCCTCGGACACCACCTGCACCGGCACGCCGTCCTCGTCGGCGAACCGGGTCCGCAGCGCCTCGTGCCGGGCGACGACCGCGTTCAGCGCCGCGCGCAGGGCGTCGGGGTCCAGCGGCCCGTCCAGCGCCACCCGCCAGCCGATGTTGTAGACCGGGGTGGCGGGCATGAGCTGGTCGAGCAGCCACAGCCGGCGTTGCCCCGACGAAGCCGGGAACCGGAACAGTTCGGGGGTCACCGTGCTCACCGCGTTCCTCCTTGGTGCCAACCGCGGCGGTCGACGGCGACCAGCCGGAATTCCGCGGTGTGCCGGTTGCCGTGCGCGTCGGTCAGCCACAACGCGTCCGGCCCCGGCAGCATCTCGCCGACGGCCAGCGACGCGTCCGGCTTCTCCCGCTCCAACGCGCGCACCGCGTGCGCGAACAACTCCACCGATGGACCGCTCTCCAGGTCCGCGTAGAACGGCTTGTGCTCCACCGGGCTCTTGACGAACACGAACCGGGGGATGCCGTGCTCCCGCCGCCACGCCTGCGCGCCCAGGAACCGGCTCGGCTCGTCGGGGGCGAAGGCGAACCGGCTGGCGGCGGCGTTGAGCTGCCAGCCCTCCCGGGTGATCACCAACCGGTCCAGCGTGGTGCGCGGGGTGTGCGCGCCCGCCGGCAGCAGCCGGAACTTCTGGACCAGCTGCGCCATGATCTGCTCGTTGAGCAGTTCCACCAGGTCGAGGTCCACGCGGCCGTCGCGGCTGCGGGCCTTGAGCTTGCCGCCGACGTCGACCACCGTGCAGGCGCCCACGGGGACCGCGCCTTCCAGGTCCGGGCCGCACGAGTCGTGGCCGAACACGATCCGCAGGTCCTCCGGCAGCACCAGGGCGTCGGCGAGGCGCTGGGGCGTGCCGCCCTGCTCGCGGGTCGTCGTGAGCACGACCCGCGGCCCGGCCATGTCCCGTGCCATCGCTTGCCGCAGTTGCGCGGGATCGGGGTGCTGGGAGACGAACAGCGCGGACCTCATGGTGTTCACGCCGGGGTGGACCTCGCCGAGCACCCACTGGAAGTCGCCATTCCGGACCGCGTCGGCGTCCTTGGCCGCCAGCAGCACGTCCGGGCTGTGCTGCACCGCCCCGCGCCACCCGGGCCTGGGGGCGGCGAACGCCTCCAGCACGGCTTCCCGCACGTCGTTGACGGAGTGGTGGTGGCCCTCGCCCAGCGCCGTGGCCCAGCGGTGCTGGAGTGCGGCGACCAGGCGGTCCAGCAGGCGGTCGTCGAGTCGGAAGATGGTGTCGTTGGCCCACAGCCAGAAGTCCGCGAGCCGGACCTCCGACCGGCCGCCGGCGTTCTTGGTGAACACCTCCCGCAGCGCGCGGGAGTAGAGGGCCGCGCCCGCGGCCGTGAACCAGCGGGCGGCTTCGAGGACCAGTTCCAGGGCCGGCCACAGGGTGTCCAGGAGGGCGGGGGAGAGCGTGACTTCCAGGTCCCTGCGGCACTCCTCGTGCACCAGCGTCCGGCCCGCGTAGAACAGGCCCGGTCGGCGCACGGCCTCCGCGCCGGTGATGGCGGTGAACTCCTCCTGGAGGTCGCCGATGGCAGCGACGAGCCGGTCCGGGTCGCCGACCGCGTCCTTGATCGCGTCCCGCGCCCGCTCGATGCCGTCGAGCTTGCCGGCGACCTCGGTGCGCGTCTCGGCGTCGTCGATGGCGTCGATCTGCTTGCGCAGGGCCAGTTCCGGGGTGAGCGCGGACGGCGGCACTTCCAGCGTCCACGCGATCCGCTTGGCCTGGCGCAGGCGGTCGAGGGTGTCCAGGACGTCCTGCCGGTCGACGCCGAGGTGGTCGGCGATGTCCACGGCCCGGCGGCGGCCGTCGCACGCGGCGAACACGGCGGCGTCCAGCGGCGGGAGCGTGATCGGGTCGGCCAGCGGGACGTGCAGGGTGTCGTGGTCGAGGTCGAGGAACGGCATCCGGCGCGGCACCGCCCACGGCCGGACGGCGTCGGTGGTCAGCGCCTCGGCGAGTTCGTGGACGGCCCAGTTCTCCAGGTAGACCGTGCGGCGGTCGACCAGGTCGGGGCCGGGGCGGACGGTGAGCGCGGCCCCGTCGGCCACGCGCGCCCAGCCGACCGGGCCGAAGAAGCCGATGGTGTCGTTCTTGGCGCAGTAGCGCTGGAGGTAGCTGACGACCGTGTGCTCCCAGCGCCGGTAGTCGACGTTGCGGACCCGGCTCGTGCTGCGGTGCAGGGCGTCCACGGCGGTCTGGAGGGCACGGGGGTTCTGCCAGGCGACCGCTTCCCGGAACTTGGCGTCCCCGCTGATCCCGTGGAGGACGTCGGCCGTGCGCTCGCGGCTCCGCTCGAACACGGCGGTGTACTCGGCCAGGGTGGCTTCGTGCCGTGCGGCGGCTTGGGCGGCGGTGGCCAGGGCGGCGTCCACCTCGGGTGGCCCGTCCAGCGCGGCCCGCGCTTCGGCGAACCGGCCCTTGCGCACCAGTCGGCCGATGCGCCGCAGTGTCGAGCGTTCCTCGCCTTGTGCCGCGTCCTCGACGGCTCGCAACGCCTTGAACGCGGCCCACCGGGCCTCGCTCACGATCTCGTCGGCCGCGAGCACCGCTTCGGCGGCGCGGGCGGCGTCGGGGGAGGCGATGTCGAGCAGCGGCTGGATGCCGAACCCGGTGCCCCGCAACTCGACCCAGCGCCACACGGCCCACTTGCCCGTGCCTTGGGGGACCACGAGGTGGTCGTCGGACGTGGTGCGCACGGGGGTGCGCGGCGCGGGGATGCGGTAGGCGGTCCGGTCGCGGCGGGTGATCGTGGTCAGGGTCCGGGCGTTGCGGGTGCCGTCGACGACCGCCGCGCACGCGGCCAGCGTTCGGGCGCGGTGCAGTTCGGCGACCGGCACGTCCACGCCGAACTCCTCGCGCACCCGGAACGCCAGTCGCACCGCGAGCAGCGAGTTGCCGCCGACCGCGAAGAAGTCGTCCTCCGCGTGCACTTCCGGGCCGCCCAGCAGTGCCTGCCAGAGGCTCGCCAGGCGTTGCTGCGTCCCGGGCGTGGGCGGGGTGCCGGAGCGCTTCCCTGGCAAGGACACCGCTCGGAGCGCGGCCCGGTCGACCTTCCCACTGCGGTTCAGGGGTAGTTCGTCCAGGACGACGTAGTGCGCGGGGCACAGGTAGGCGGGCAAGCGGGACTCCACGTGCCGGCGCATCGCGGGCACGTCCACCGCGCCGGTCACGTACGCGACCAGGTGCCGGGCCTCGCCGTCACCGGTCGGCAGCACGACCGCCTCGGCCACCCCGGCGCACTCCCGCAGCACGCCCTCCACCTCGGCCGGCTCCACCAGGAACCCGCGCACCTTCACCTGCTGGTCCGCCCGCCCGAGGAACTCCAGCACCCCGTCCGGCCGCCACCGCGCCAGGTCACCGGTCCGGTACAGCCGCCCACCGGGCACCCCGAACGGGTCCGGCACGAACTTCTCCGCCGTCAGCGCCGGGTTCGCCCAGTACCCGCGCGCCAGGCCCGCGCCCCCGGTGTACAGCTCGCCGGGCACGCCCACCGGCACCGGCCGCATCCGCTCGTCCAGCACGTACACCGTGCTGCGCTGGACCGGCGTCCCGATCGGCACCGTCGCCCCGACCTGCCGGGGGTCGGTGAGCACGGCACACGTGGTGAACGTGGTGTTCTCGGTCGGCCCGTACCCGTTGACCACCGGCTTGCCGCCGCGCGCCACCAGCGCGGACCGCACGGCGTCCGGGGCCAGGACGTCACCGCCGGCCAGCAGCTGGGCCACCGGCTCCAGCACCTCCGGCGCGTGCGCCACGACCTGGTGGAACAGCCCGGCGGTCAGCCACAGCACGCTCACCCCGTGCTCGCGCACCAGCGCGCCGAGCACCGCCGGGTCGGGCGGACCCTCGGGCGCGGCCACCACCCGGCCACCGGTCAGCAGCGCGCCCCACACCTCCAGCGTCGTCAGGTCGAACGCGGTGGCGGACAGGTGCAGGAACGTCTGCCCCGGCCCGAACCGCCCGAAGTTCGGTTGACTCACCAGGCGCACGACACCCCGGTGCGGCACCGCCACACCCTTGGGCCGCCCGGTCGAACCGGACGTGTAGTTCACGTACGCCACGCTCAGCGGGTGCGCCCGCGGCGGCACCGGCCCGTCCGGTCCGTCCACAGAGGACAGGAGGAGGCCGGAAACCCCTTCGGGCAGCGGACGTTCGCGGTCGGTCAGCACGAGCCGGGTCCCGGACTCCCGCAACGCCGCCGCGTCCCGCGCCGCCGGGTTGGCCGGGTCCAGCGGCAGGTAGGCCGCGCCCGTCTTCACCACCGCCAGCATCGCGGTCACCAGGTCCGCCCCGCGCGGCAGCGCCAGGCCCACCGGCTCGTCCGGCCGCGCCCCGCGCGCCAGCAGCGCGTGCGCCACCCGGTTGGACCGCCGGTCCAGCTCGGCGTAGGACAGCCAGCCGTCGGGGGAGTGCACGGCGTCGGCGTCCGGCCGCAGCCGCACCTGCTCGGCGAACAGCTCCGGCACGGTCGCGTCCGCCGGGTACTCCACGGCCGTGTCGTTCCACTTCTCCACCAGCCGCACCAGCTCCGCGCCGCGCGGCTCGGTCAGCTCCCGCACCGGCCGGTCCGGCGCCTCGGCCATGCCCGCCAGCAGCTCCCGGAACTGCCCGAGCAGCGCGTCGGGCGCCCAGTCGGGGAACCGGGTCGCGTCGTGGATCAGCTGCACGCTCAGGTGCGGCTCGGCGAACGCGTACAGCGTCATCGCGTAGCCGGGGCTGCGCAGGATGTGCACGGTCCGGCCGGCGGGCGCGGTGGGCCGGGCGGACAGCACGGTGTTGATCTCGCGGTGCTCGAACAGCACCAGGCTGCGCATGAGCTGGTCGTGCCCGGCGGCGCGCTGGATGTCCGGCAGTGGCGTCAACTGGTGGTCGCGGGCGGCCACCGACCGCTCCCGGACCGTCCGCAGCCACTGCGACACGGGCGCGTCGAGGTCCACGGGCAGCCGCAGCGGCACGGTGGCCAGCAGCAGGCCCACCATGTCCTCCGCGCCGGGCACCGAGCCGTGCCGGGCCGCGCGGGTCACGCCGAACACGGCCTCCTGACCGCGGGCGTGGGTGGCCAGCACCAGACCCCAGGCGGCCAGCACGACCGTGTTCACCGTGACCCCGGCGACGGCGGCCAGCGCGCGCACGGCGGCGGTCTCCGTGTCGGACAGGTCGGCGGTGGCCACACCCATCACCGGTGTCGCGGAACCGCTGTGCTCCAACGGCAACAGCCCCGGCTCCGGCAGCCCGGCCAGTTCGCGCGCCCAGAACTCGCGGTCCTGCGCGGCCAGCGGGTGCTCCGGTGCGGTGCGCTCGGCGTACCAGCGGACGTAGTCGGCGAACTCGGGGCGGTCGAGGAAGGTCGTGGTGCCGCCGGAGGCGCAGTCGTCGTCGATCTCCGACAGCAGGATCGCCAGCGACCGGCCGTCCAGGATCGCGTGGTGGAAGGTCGCCACCACGACCCCGCCCGGCAGCAACCGCACCCGCAGCGGCGGCCCGGCCACCGGGTCCACCCCCTGCCGCCGGTCGGCGGCCAGGAACCCGTCGAGGTCGGTCACCCCGTCGTCGACCAGCACCGGCACGTCCTCCGCCGGGCCGAACCACTGCTCGGCCAGCCCGTCGGGCCGCCACCGGAACCGCGCCCGCAGCACCGGGTGCCGCTCGACCGCCCTGCGCCACGCCGCCAGGCACGCCCGCGCCTCGGAAGGTGTGGCGAACCGCTGCACGCACTGGATCACGTCCGTGCCCGCGGCCGGGTCGCGCAGACCGGCGGCGAGCATCCCGCTCTGCAACGGCAGTGCGGGCGTGGTCCGGACAACCGGATCCGGGTACACCAAAGCCTCCCCCAAACAAACGGGCATGTCGAAAGGGCCCGCTATTTCAGGGCAGCCTTCGACCGCTCGCAAAAAGGTGTGGAATCACGTGGTGGAACGGCCGCCGTCCGCACCGCGGCGCGGCCCGGCGCCGGACTCAGCCGCCGTGCGCGGCGAGGTGCTCCCGCACGCTGCGGGGCCGCATGTCCGTCCACACCGCGGCGATGTGGTCGAGGCACTCCTGCCTGGTCCCGGCTGTGCCCTCGGCGCGCCAGCCGAGCGGGAGCTCGCGGTCGGCGAACCAGACCGAGTACTGCTCCTCGTTGTTCACCACGACCAGGAATTCACGGCCATCCGTGTTCTCGTCGCTCATGACGGTGTTCTCCTGCCCTTCGCCGGCGGGCGGTCGCCGGTCAGGCAACGCTACGCGTCGGGCAGACTTTCGGAAAATCCACTGAACGGTCGAACCGTTCATTCGGTGATCGGTTCTCCGGTTATTCGAATACGCTATCGATCGTTGCCGCCCGTGGTCGGCCGATCACGGAAACGGGTATTGCTGCGACATTCGAACACCGGCCGATCGCTCACCCGGGGGAGGCCGGGGTGCCGAACGGTCCCGATCCGATGGGGTCACCGCGAGCGCAGCGTCAGCAGCGAGATCTCGGAGGGCGCGAAGACGCGGAACGGCGGTCCCCAGAACCCCGCGCCCCGGCTGGTGTAGAGGCGGGTGCGCTCGCCGTGGTCGGACAGCCCTTGCAGGACCGGTTGCTGGAGTCGCACGAGCAGGTGGAACGGCCAGATCTGGCCGCCGTGGGTGTGCCCGGACAGTTGGAGGTCCACGCCCGCCTCGACCGCTTTGCCGATCTCGCTGGGCTGGTGCGCCAACAACACCACCGGGTCGGTCGCCTCGACGCCCGCGAGCGCCGACGCCAGGTCCGCCCCGTGACCTTCTTCGCCGGAGTGCACGGCGGTGATGTCGTCGATGCCCGCGAACACCAGCCGTGCGCCGTCGCGTTCGAGCACGCGGTGCTGGTTGTGCAGGGAGGTCCAGCCCAGCTCGGCCATGTGCTCCATCCACGCCTGGGCGTTGCTCAGGTACTCGTGGTTGCCGGAGACGTAGAACCGTTGCGGCGCTTGGACGTCACCCAAGGCGGTGGACTGGTCGCGGCGCTGCTCTACAGTGCCGTCCGCGATGTCACCGACGTGCACGACGACATCGGCGTTCAACTCGTTGACCCGCTGCACGGTCCGACGCGACCACTCAGCGAGGTCGATGGGGCCGTAGTGGGTGTCCGCGAGCACGGCGATGGTGAGCCCGTCGAAGGCCGGGTCCAGACGCGGGAGCACCACGTCCTGCCGGCGCACACGCGGCACGCGCATCGCCTGCCGGTAGCCGTGCAGGGTGAGGCCCACCACGATCACCAACAGCAACACCGCAACCAGCCGCGCGCGGAATGGGTTCTCCACCCCCGCGATCGCCAACACAAGCCGCAGGAGGTGCGTGACCAACGTCCAGGCGAACGCGATCCACGCGATCCCCAACAACGGCATGGCGATCCGGGTGGCCCCATCCGAGCCGCGGGTGAACGCCCGAACCACCAACAGCGGCAACGCCACCCACCCAGCGACGATCACGGCCGTCCCGACGACGGTCACGCCTACCGGCCACTGCGCGCCAGGTGCCAACAGCCCGGTCCACGGCACCCAGAACAGCAAGGTGCTGATCACCGTCAACACCGCGAGGAACACGGTCCGGCGGCGCGCGGACTGCCGGGGCGGGGCGTCGGTGGTGGCCATAGAAGCGCCTCCGTGCTCGTTAACGGACCAGTGGGCTCTAATCGTACGCGGTCAACTGGCCCGAACGACCAGCCCGATGAGCTGGTTCACCAGTGCCTCACGCAAGTCGGTGGCGAACAGCTCGGCAGCAGGCGGCAACCCCAACTCGGCGGAAGCCCGAGCGACTTCGTCGGTAGGCTGCGCATGCGGCCACAACCCAGCAATGACAACCAACACCGACCGCGCAAACCGGGTGGCGGCGGGCTCGTCAAGCTGAGGAAGCTCAGCACGCACAAGGTCGGCCAACCGAGCGGTGTGATCGGTGGCCCGCGCCTTCACCGCACGAGCGGTATCCAGCCCGATGTTGCGCTCCAACACCCCCGCCATCGAGGCGACAAGATCACACAACAACGCATGACGCCCCACAGACTCGGCGAGAGCCGTGGCAACAGCAATCGCCCGCCCATAGGGAACACCCTCAACCCGAGCCTCCCGAATGGCACCCTCGACATCGTCCAACCAGGCCGCCCACCGCCGATCAAGCACCCCGAGGAAGACGGCTTCCCGACTGTCGAAGTACCGCAACACGTTGGACTTGGCCAACCCAACCCGACAGCTCAGTTCCCGAAGACTCACCTCGGTAACCGGCACCTCACCCAACATGGCCTCGGCAGTATCAAGAATCGCCACCCGCCGAGCCGCAACCTGCTCGGGCCGCCGAGCCCGCCGAAACTCCATGCGAAGAGGCTAGCGGACCACCGGTCTGTTCCAACACTCCTCACACACGCACCTCCCCGCCCGCAGCCCACCCCCTCTCCGCGCGCAACTCGGGTTCTTCGGCGCGCAGCGCGGGTTCTTCGGCGGAGCCGGCGAGTGGGCAGTCCGCCGGGGAGGACACAGCGCAACTTGGGCTTCTTGCTTGTGTCATCCCCGTATGGCCTGCCCGAAGGGCTACCACATTTTCCGGGGGTTGCAGCCG